>DAICZK010000023.1 GCA_027311185.1 Sulfuriferula sp. | reverse complement strand
AGCATCGCGCGTTTAATCATCGTCAGTCTCCAGCAATGCACGCAGCTGCGGAGCAAAACGCCCGCTTTGCCAGCGCTTTTCAGCCAATTCCCGTACCTGCCACACCCCGATCACGCTATTGCATAACAGCAATTCGTCTGCCCCCAACACATCCTCCTGACTCAACGGCGCCACCGCCAGTTGCAAACCCAGTTTGCCGGCAAAATTCATTACGCGATCGCGCGTCACTCCGGCAACGCCGCAATAAGTCAAATCGGGCGTGCATAACTGCCGCTCGCGAATCGCGAACAGGTTGCTCATGGTGCCGCTAATGACATGTCCGGCTTCATCCTGCAACAGCCCTTCCGCAATGTCGGGATCGCGCCATTCGCTGCGCGCCATGACCTGTTCGAGGCGATTGAGATGTTTCACCCCGGCCAGACGCGCCTGCCGCGCCAGCCGCAATTCGCACCAGCGCGCGACTATCCCAGCGGACGCATACTGGGGCGGATACGAAGGCAGCGCGGAAGTCACCACAATCCGGCTTGGCGATGCGCCCGTGGTCGGCGCATAACCGCGGTCGCCAGTGCCGCGGGTCACAATAATCTTGACCACTCCAGTGGCCAGAAACGCCGAAACTTGCGCCAGATCTTGCTCGAACAGGCTCGACGCCGGACAGTCCATACCCAGACGCGCGCAATCCGCCGCCAGTTTCTGATATTGACGCCCCCAGTTACGCACCCGCGCATCGCGCATCAGCATGGTGCGGAACACCCCGTCGCCGTAACTCAGGCCCCGGTCTGCCGGCGATAGCAACGCTTGCGCCGATCCGTTCACCAGCATCATCACACGACTCCCAGGGCGCGCAGCAAGCCTTTGGCCTTGGCGCGGGTTTCGCAGAGTTCGCGTTGCGGGTCGGAATCGGCTACGATGCCCGCTCCCGCCGAAAAAACCAGATTCCGCCCTGCCAGTGTCATGGTGCGGATCAGAATATTCAGATCCATGTCGCCATCCAGATTAATGTAGCCCATGCTGCCCGTATACGCGCCGCGCGCCGTGGACTCCAGTTCGCGTATGATCTGCATCGTCCTGACCTTGGGGCAACCGGTAATCGTGCCACCCGGAAACAGAGCGCGTATCGCCTCCAGAGGCGTTACCTCGGCACGCAATTGCCCGGTTACCGTCGATTCCAGGTGGTGAACGTGCTGATAGCTTGCCACCGCCATCAGTTCCTCAACTCGCACGCTGCCCGCCACACAGACCCGCCCCAGATCATTGCGCTCCAGATCCACCAGCATAATGTGTTCAGCCCGTTCCTTGGGGTGCGCAATCAAATCGGCGCGGATCCGCGCGTCGCGGGCGGGATCGGGGTCGCGCGGATGCGTGCCGGCAATGGGGCGGGTAAAAATCTTTCCCGTCTGTACTTTAGCCAGCCGTTCGGGCGATGAACTGACGATAGCATGACCCGCGCCCAAATCGGCAATACCGCCGAAAGGTGCTGGATTAGCACGCCGCAAGGCCCGGTACAACGCCGGCGCGCTATGAGGATGCTTGATGCGGGCGCGCCAGCGCCGCGACAGATTGACCTGAAATACATCGCCCGCCGCGATATAACGCTGTATGCGCGCGACGCCCGCAAGAAACTCGGCATCTGGTTCTTCGACCAGATCAAGCAATTTTAATTCCGGCAATATGCCCGCCTCAGATCGCGCGATTTCGGTCTGCAACTGCCCGAGCAAATCGGCGGATTCGGCGAACAGCCACGCGCAATTCGTCGCTCGGTCGACCATCACTGCGGCAGGAATCCGCATATAACTGGCAACCGGGAAATCCGCAGCATGCGCCTCGCGCGCCGCAACGCTGGGCTCCATCCCATGCAGCAGCTCATAGCCGAGATAAACGAACCAGCCCCCGCGAAACGGCAGATGCGCGCTGTCTGTAACGGAATCAACCGGCGTGCGCTGCGATGCCAGCGCAAACTGTTCGAGAAAAACGCTTTGCTGATTCGCCGCATAGCGACGCACCTCGGTCGGGTAAGCGAACAGGATGTCCCAGCCCGCGCCCGCGGCGGTTTCCAGCAAAACCGGAAAACGCGCGGGGTTGAGTGCGTGCAGGTCGAGTAAATCAGGCGCTGCGACTAGGCGAATGGCGGGCACGTGGGGATTTCCCGCTCATCACGTCGGCAAAGAAAATCAGACTTTGCGAAATACCAGCGTGCCGTTGGTGCCGCCGAAACCGAAGGAATTGGATAATGCCACATCGATTTTCATCTCCCGTCCTACATTGGGCACGTAATCCAGATCGCAGGCTTCATCCCGGTCGACCATGTTGATGGTAGGCGGTGCAACCTGGTGATAAATGCTGAGCGCAGTAAATACCGCTTCAACCCCGCCCGCCGCCCCAAGCAGATGGCCGGTCATGGATTTGGTGGAACTGATCGCAGTCTTATAGGCGTGGTCGCCGAGGGCAAGCTTGATCGCGGCGGTTTCGGCCAGGTCACCCAGCGGCGTGGAAGTGCCGTGTGCATTGATGTAGTCCACCTGGTCGGGGTTGACGCCCGCGTTGCGCATCGCGTTGCGCATGCAGCGTGCGGCCCCTTCCCCGCTCTCGACGGGCGCTGTCATATGGTACGCGTCGCCGGTCATGCCGAACCCGGCCAGCTCGGCATAAATACGTGCGCCGCGAGCGCGGGCATGCTCGTATTCTTCAAGCACGACCACGCCTGCGCCTTCACCCAGAACGAATCCGTCACGGCCTTTGTCCCACGGGCGGCTGGAGCCGGCCGGGTCGTCATTGCGCGTGGAAAGCGCCCTGGCAGCCGCAAACCCGCCTATCCCCAGCGGGCACAAAGCTGACTCTGCTCCGCCCGCTACCATCACGTCGACATCGCCATATTCGATCATGCGCGCGGAGTCGCCTATGGCATGCGTAGCCGTCGCGCAAGCGGTCACCATCGCCAGATTGGGGCCTTTGAGCCCGAACATGATCGACAGATTGCCCGAAATCATATTAATAATCGACGCGGGGATAAAAAAGGGCGAGATTTTGCGCGGCCCGCTTTCGAGGTAGGTGCCATGCGTCGCCTCAATCAGCGGCAAACCGCCGATGCCCGAACCGATGCTGACCCCGATCTGCTCAGCATTGGCCTCGGTGACGATCAGACCGGAATCCCGCATCGCCTCTATCCCCGCCGCCATCCCGAATTGGATAAACAAATCCATGCGCCGGGCATCTTTGGGATTAAGATACTGACTCACATCAAATGCTTTTACTTCACCGGCTATTTGCGATGTAAAAGGGCTGGAGTCGAAGCGGGTAATTCTGGTAATCCCAGATATGCCAGCCTGAATATTTTGCCAACTCGACTGGATACCAATACCGACCGGAGAGACAATGCCTAAACCGGTAACAACAACTCTGCGTTTGGACAAGACAACTCCGAAAAAACAAAAAATTATTTATTTAAATGACCATTAACGTAATCGATCGCTTGCTGGACCGTGGTGATTTTTTCGGCTTCATCGTCCGGTATTTCGCACTCAAACTCTTCCTCCAGAGCCATCACCAGCTCCACCGTATCCAACGAATCCGCACCCAAATCGCCAGCGAAAGAAGACTCGGTTTTTACTTCAGTCTCATTGACGCCCAATTGTTCCGCGACGATTTTTTTGACACGTTGCTCGATATTGTCCATTTACCTACTCCAAAAAATTTAAAAAAGCCCAGTCATTCTAGCAAAATTAGCCGAACAACACCATTAAGGGCATAATAATCGTCGCCACTGCAAATGCAGCGGCTAACGCGTCCGTATCATTCCATATGCATGCCGCCGTTAACGTGCAGTGTCGCGCCCGTTATGTAACCCGCCTGGCTCGACGCCAGGAAACTGACCGCATGGGCAATATCGTCGACTTGCCCCAGCCGCCCCAGCGGAACATGCTCCAGCAACGCCGCGCGGGCGGCCTCCGGTAGCGCCCTGGTCATGTCGGTATCGATGAATCCGGGCGCGACACAGTTTACAGTAATATTGCGGCTTCCGACTTCCCGCGCTAAAGATTTAGAGAACCCTATCATCCCCGCTTTGGCGGCGGCGTAATTTGTCTGCCCGGCATTGCCCATTACGCCGACGACGGAACTGATATTAATGATACGACCATAGCGCGCTTTCATCATGCTGCGCAATACCGCTCGCGATAAACGAAACACCGAGGTCAGATCGGTATCGATGACCTCGTCCCAGTCTGCGTCTTTCATGCGCATCAGCAGATCGTCTTTGGTCACGCCCGCGTTGTTGACCAGAATGGCGATTTCGCCGTAATCCTTTTGTATGGTCGCAATCGCGGCCGCTACGCTGTCCGGGCTGGTGACATCCATCGTCAAGCCGGTGCCGGCGACTCCTGCCTGTTGCAACTGTTCGGCGATCCCCGCTGCGCCACCCACGCTGGTGGCGGTGCCGATTACCGTTGCACCCAGCCGTCCCAAGGCCAACGCACTAGCCAGACCCAAACCGCGACTCGCTCCTGTCACCAGGGCTATTTTTTGTTGAGGCATGCATCCTCCCGATCGATCAGCATTTTAAATTCGGCTAATGCCTCCGGACTGACCAGCGCCGATGTCGAAACACGCTCGTCTATCCGTTTGCCCAGCCCCGTCAGCACCTTGCCCGGGCCGCATTCTGCCATGCAGAACGCGCCATCCGCCGCCATGGCGTGCACCGTCTCTACCCAGCGCACCGGACTATACAACTGGCGAACCAGCGCATCTCGGATCTGCTCGGGCGCGCGATAAGCCTGCACGTCCGCGTTATGCAGCACCGGAATGGCGGGCGGCCGGAGCTCGGTGTTGGCCAGCGCGAGCGCCAGACGCGCTGCAGCTGGCTGCATCAGCGCACAGTGTGGCGGAACCGAAACCGGCAGCAACAGCGCACGCTTGGCGCCGCGCTCTTTGGCCAGCGCCATGCCGCGCTGGACCGCCGCCTGCTGCCCGGCAATCACGACTTGACCGGGAGCGTTAAAATTGACTGCTGCCAGAACGTCACCCTGCGCGGCTTGCTCGCATACTGCGCGCACCGAGTCGTCGTCCAGCCCTAAAATCGCCGCCATCGCGCCCACTCCGTCGGCCACCGCCGATTGCATGGCTTCGGCGCGCAATCTTACCAGCGGCAAGGCATCGGCAAAATCGAGCGCACCTGCGGCAACCAGCGCACTGTATTCGCCCAAGCTATGACCGGCCATGACATCCGGCGCAGCGCCACCCAAAGCGCGCCACGCTCGATAAGTCGCAACCCCGGCCGCCAGCATCAACGGTTGCGTATTGACAGTGAGATTCAGTTCATCGACCGGGCCGTCAGCCACCAAGGCCCACATATCCTGCTTTACTACCGCGGAAGCCTCGGCAAAGGTCTCGCGCACCACCCGAAGCCCCGCCAACGACTGCATCATCCCAACCGATTGCGACCCCTGACCGGGAAACACAAAAGCGAATTTTTGCCTGGACACGCCAGCGATATCCTTCATATCCATTTTATCAACACCGATCCCCAGGTAAATCCGCCGCCAAAAGCTTCCATCAACACCACATCTCCTGTCTTGATGCGGCCATCGCGTACTGCCATGTCGAGTGCGAGCGGAATCGACGCCGCCGAGGTATTGGCCTGCGTGTCGACCGTCACCACGACATTATCCATGCTCATACCCAATTTCTTCGCCGTCGCCTGGATAATGCGAATATTGGCCTGATGCGGCACCAGCCAGGTAATATCGGATTTCTGCATCTGGTTGGCCGCCAGCGTTTCGTCGACTATCGCGTCGAGCGTCCTGACAGCGATCTTGAACACGGCGCTGCCTTCCATTTTCATCGCGTAGGCGCCATCGGCCCCGGCCGATACGCCGCCATTAACGTGCAGCAGATCGCGATAACGACCGTCGGCGTGCAGATGCGTGGAAATCACGCCCGGGGTCTCGCTTGCAGTCAATACCACGGCGCCTGCGCCGTCACCCCACAGGATGCAATTGCTGCGGTCGCTCCAGTCGGTAATACGTGACAAGGTCTCCGCACCGACCACCAGAGCACACTTGGACTGGCCGGCGCGTATAAAGTTGTCCGCAATCGATAGCGCGTAGACGAACCCGCTGCATACCGCCTGCACGTCGAATGCCGGGCAACCGTTGACGATCCCCAATTTTTCCTGCAGCAGACAGGCAGTACTCGGGAACACCAGATCCGGCGTCGTCGTGGCGACAACGATCAAGTCAATGGCGCCCGCTTCGATGCCCGCCGCCGAGAGGGCCTGGCGCGCCGCGGCGGCAGCCAGATCGCTGCTGTTTTCATGTGCAGCGGCGATGTGCCGCTGATGTATCCCGGTACGTTCGACTATCCATTCATGGCTGGTGTCGACCCGTTCGGCCAGCTCGTGATTGGTCATGATACGGGCCGGCAGATAACTGCCGGTGCCTTGAATCCTAGAATACATTTAAGCAGCATCCTTTTGCGAGTGGGTCATTTTTTCGGCAATACGCTGCTGCACATGATTACGCACCTGACGAACAGCGCGCTCGACGGCGTTTTCGAATGAAAACCGGTCCGCGCCGCCGTGGCTTTTCATGACCACGCCGCGCAGGCCCAATAAGGTCGCGCCGTTGTAACGCCGTGGATCAACCCGTTTCTTGAATGCCTGCAATACGTGCAACGCAATCAAACCGGCAAGTTTAGTCAGCCAGTTACGATTGAATTCTTCGCGCAACATGGTCGATACCATTTTTGCCAGGCCTTCGGAGGTTTTGAGCGCCACGTTACCGACAAAGCCATCGCAAACCACGACATCGGTCGTACCTTTATAAATATCGTCGCCTTCGATGTTGCCATAAAAATTCAGCCCGCTCTGGCGCAGCAAATCGGCAGCCTGCTTGACGATTTCGTTGCCCTTGATTTCTTCTTCGCCAATATTGAGCAAACCCACGCTCGGCGCATCGCACCCGTCCAGCGCGGAAACCAGAATCGCGCCCATGATCCCGAATTGCAGCAGATGCTCAGGCGTGCAATCGACATTCGCCCCCAGGTCGAGCATGACGGTACGGCCTTTTATAGTCGGCAATTCGCTGGCGATGGCGGGACGCTCGATACCCGGCAGCATCTTGAGAACGAATCGGGCCGTCGCCATCAACGCACCGGTATTGCCCGCCGAAATGCACGCGCCCGCCTCAGCCGCTTTAACCAGGTTGATCGCGACGCGCATCGACGAGTCTTTTTTGTTGCGCATCGCAAACGCGGGCGATTCGTCCATACCGACCACTTCCGTAGCGTGCACGATGCGCAGACGCGGATGCGATTTGACGTGATGGACGCGCAACTGCGCCTCAATCGACTCGCCTAGCCCCACCAATACTATGTCTAGCGCGGGATCGCGCGCGAGACACTTTAATGCCGCAGGCACAGTTACTGCCGGGCCGTAATCACCGCCCATGGCGTCGATTGCCACCGTTACATTTTCAGTCATCTTGGAAATTCGTGTACGATAAAATTAAAATGCCGCAAGAAATGCTTCTTGCGGCCTATTCGATCACGAAACACTGCACGGTTTTAGTCGCCTTTCGTGGCAACAACCTTACGACCACGATAAAAACCGTTAGGGCTGATATGATGACGCAGATGCACCTCGCCGGTGGTCGGCTCAATCGCCAGCGGAGGATTGGTCAGAAAATCGTGAGCGCGATGCATGCCGCGCTTGGACGGGGATTTTTTATTCTGCTGAACAGCCATTTTACTACTCCAATCAAAAAATAACGTTGCTGCTTTTATGTCATATGGTCAAGCGCAAGGCGATCACAAACACCAATCGGCGAACGCCGGACTATTCAGTCCGGAACAAACCCACAACCACCTTGAAGACACCGCGCGCTATTATACAACGGAATTACATTGTGTGCGCCCTAACGGGGGCAGAACCTGCAATTTTATCCTTTTGCTGCCGTGACCGCCAGGTTTTCTTGCCGCGATGAACCAAAAATCGCAGTGCCGGCAACGCTGAACAAGTTGTCAAACCCCGCTATGACGGCCTGTCACGAGTTAAGGCGGGCATGATATAATTTAGCCATTGTATTGTCAAAAAAGAAAGCACAGGACGCGTGATCAGGAAAATTCTTATCGCTAACCGAGGTGAAATCGCGGTGCGTATCGTACGCGCATGCGCCGAACTCGGCATTATTTCAGTCGCTATTTATACGGACGCGGATCGCCATGCGCTCCATGTCAAAAAAGCGGATGAGTCCTATAATATCGGCTCCGATCCGATCAAAGGCTATTTGAACGCCCACAACCTCGTCAATCTCGCGGTGGCCAGCGGCTGCGACGCACTACACCCGGGTTATGGCTTTCTCTCGGAAAATCCCGCTCTGGCCGAGATCTGCGCGCGGCGCGGGATACGCTTCATCGGCCCCAACGCCGAAGTCATACGCATGATGGGCGATAAAATAGAAGCCCGCAAGGCCATGATCAAAGCCGGTATTCCCGTTATTCCCGGCAGCGATCACAATCTGGAAAACGTCGACAAAGCGCGCATACTCGCTGCACAAATCGGTTATCCCGTCATGCTCAAAGCCACCAATGGCGGTGGTGGACGTGGCATACGGCGCTGCGACTCGGAAGCGGAGCTGCTCAAAAATTACAGCCGTGTCGTGTCCGAAGCGAGCAAAGCCTTCGGCAAACCCGAAGTGTTCCTGGAAAAATGCGTCGTTAACCCAAAACATATCGAAGTCCAGATTCTGGCTGACGAACAAGGCAATGTCATACACCTGTTCGAACGCGACTGCTCCATACAGCGGCGCAACCAGAAACTCATTGAGATCGCGCCCTCGCCGCAACTGACCGAAGCGCAGCGCCAATACATCGGCAAGCTCGCCGTCAATGCGGCCAAAGCGGTCAATTATGTCAACGCGGGGACGGTCGAATTCCTTCTCGACGTCAACAATCAGTTCTATTTCATGGAAATGAACACCCGGCTGCAAGTCGAACATACAATTACCGAAACGATTACTGGCGTGGACATCGTGCAGGAGCAAATCCGCATCGCCAGCGGACTGCCGTTGCAATACCAGCAGGAAAACATACAATATCGCGGCTACGCAATGGAATTCCGCATCAATGCCGAAGATCCAAAAAACGATTTTCTGCCCAGTTTCGGCCGCATCACGCGCTACTACGCGCCCGGCGGCCCCGGCGTCCGTACCGATGCGGCTATGTACAGTGGCTACGTGATTCCGCCTTACTTCGATTCCATGTGCGCGAAGCTGACCGTTTGGAGTCTGTCCTGGAACAGCGTCATCGAGCGCAGTCGTCGCGCCTTAAACGATATGACGGTGTACGGCGTTAAAACGACCATCCCGTATTATCTCGAAATCCTCGGCAACGCCGACTTTCGTAGCGGCCACTTCGACACTTCATTCGTCGAAACGCATCCAGACCTGATAAACTACGATGTAGGCCAGCCGCCGGAAATGCTGGCCGCCGCAATCGCTGCTGCAATCGCCGCCCATAACGGGCTGTGATCAGGTTCCTAGCTTATATTTTAGACTGTACCGATTATGCCAAACGTATTCATTACCGACCTTGTGCTGCGCGACGGCCATCAATCCCTGATCGCCACGCGCATGCGTACCGAACATATGCTGCCCATGTGCGCCAAACTCGACAGCATTGGGTTTTGGTCACTGGAATCCTGGGGAGGCGCCACTTTTGATGCCTGTGTACGTTTTCTTAAGGAAGATCCATGGGAAAGACTGGCCAAACTGCGCAAGGCGCTGCCTAACACGCCTTTGCAAATGCTGTTGCGGGGTCAGAATTTGCTGGGCTATCGCCATTACGCCGACGATGTAGTACGCGCGTTCGTACAAAAATCGGCCGATAACGGCGTAGACGTATTCCGTATCTTCGACGCCATGAACGATCTGCGCAACATGCGTGTCTCTATCGAGGCGGTCAAGAAAGCCGGCAAACACGCGCAGGGCGCGATTGCCTATACCACCAGCCCGGTCCACGACATTCCCCATTTTGTCGCGCTGGCCCAGGGTTTTGCCGAACTGGGTTGCGACACCATCGCCATCAAGGATATGGCCGGACTGCTGACGCCAACCGTCGCCTACGATCTGGTAAAAGCGATACGCGCCGCGACCGGCCTGCCCGTGCACAATCACAGTCACGCCACATCCGGTCTGGCAAGCATGGCGCACCTCAAGGCGATAGAAGCCGGAGCGACGGTTATCGATACCTGCATCTCCGCGTTTTCGGAAGGCTCTAGCCACCCGACGACCGAGAGCATGGTGGCCGCGCTCGCGAACACCGAATACGACACCGGAATCCGCTTAGCGGACCTCGAAGAGATCGCTGCTTACTTCCGCGACGTTCGCAAACTGTACAGGCAATATGAAAGCAGCTTCACCGGCGTCGATCCGCGCGTGTTGATAAGTCAGGTTCCCGGCGGCATGATCTCCAACTTGTCCAATCAGCTCAAAGAGCAGGGCTCGCTTGGCCGCATGGATGAAGTATTGGCCGAAATCCCGCGCGTACGCGAAGATCTGGGCTATCCTCCGCTGGTTACGCCGACCTCGCAAATCGTCGGCAGTCAGGCCGTTATCAACGTGCTGACCGGGGGGCGTTATAAATCCATCACCAACGAGGTCAAGCTCTACCTGCAAGGGCGTTATGGACAGGCGCCCGGGCCGATCGATCAAACGGTGCGCGAACTCGCCATCGGCGATCAGCAAATCATCCAGTGCCGCCCCGCCGACCTGATTCCCGACGAAATGGAAAAACTGCGCGGCGAAATCGAAGGCGTCGCCAAATCGGAAGAAGACGTGCTTACCTACGCCATGTTCCCCGAGCTGGGCCAGACCTTCCTGCAAGAACGCAACGCCAACACGTTGACGCCGGAAGTATTGTTGCCGATCAGCGAGCGGGACAACAATTCGGCTACCCGTTTCGCCGCCGATGAGTTTCACATTACGCTGCACGGCGAAACCTACCACATACGCCTGACCGGCAGCGGCCACGGCTCACAGACGCAACGCCCGTACTACGTGTCGGTCGATGGGGTAACCGAAGAAGTGTTCGTCGAGACGCTGAACGAAATCGAGGTCAGCGGCGAAAGCAACGGCAATGCCAAGACCAAACCGTCCGGCAAAACCAGTAGCGACCGGCCTAGACCGACCCACAGCGGTCATGTCACCACCGCGATGCCGGGAAATATCGTCGATGTCCTGATCGTCACCGGACAAAAGGTCAAAGCTGGCGACCCGGTGCTGGTCATTGAGGCCATGAAAATGGAAAACGAGATTCAGGCATCCATTTCCGGCACCATTATCAACCTGTTTGTCGCAAAAGGGGATGCGGTCACGCCGGACCAGGTCTTGCTTGAAATCCAGCCCGAGTAACCGGCATGGCGGCAAGGCAACTGGTGCTCGCGTCGACGTCGACATACCGGCGCGAGTTGTTGACAAAACTACGTATCCCGTTTACCGTCAGCGCCCCGCTGGTCGACGAGACGCCCCTGACCGACGAAGCGCCCGCTGCGGCGGCATTGCGCTTGTCCGTACTCAAGGCCCAAGCCGTCGCGGAACGCTTTCCCGATGCACTCATCATTGGCTCCGACCAGATAGCCAGCCTCAACGGCAGCCATATCGGCAAGCCCGGCGATCATGACGGCGCAGTTGCGCAGTTGCGCAGCATGC
This sequence comes from Sulfuriferula sp., assembly GCA_027311185.1. GTDB lineage: Bacteria > Pseudomonadota > Gammaproteobacteria > Burkholderiales > Sulfuriferulaceae > Sulfuriferula. The sequence goes on along the minus strand of DAICZK010000023.1, from coordinate 3,560 downwards.
GCGGTGAGCAACTGGTTTTTTACACCGCGTTAAGTCTGTACAACAGCGCGACGCGCAATCTGCAGTCCAGCGTCGTGCCCACGACCGTAACCATCCGCCCGCTCACCGACGCGCAAATCGACTATTACCTGCGCACGGATCAGCCTTACGACTGCGCCGGAAGCGCTCGTTCGGAGAGCCTGGGCATTGCCATCATGGAGCGCATGACGAGCGAAGACCCGAACGCGCTCGTCGGCTTGCCGCTTATCGCCCTGACCCGGATGCTCCTCAATGAAGGCTGGGATATTCTCGCGTTTTGAGGGCGTCCGGGCAACGCTGATATTATCGCCGTTCCCGCCCTTGTGCTGATAATGGCTCAAGCCGTGCTGCGCTCATGCAAATCTCCAGTCCGGCCGCGTATTGACATTCGAGCATTGCATCCACATACTTGGAACAATTCCTGTTTTTTTGCGGATAATATCCATAAAATCATGAAATTCAAAACTGATGCAGCACTGCTTCGGGATGCCGGAGAACAATCGAAGCGGGATTTCTGATCCGGATTCCCTGGAAATGAGAATGTACCTGCTTTTGCTCCGACTGCGCTCGCGCGCCTACGCGTTGTCCACCGCCAGCGTGCTGATGCGCCATTGGCAGATAGCGCTCTTGTTGGCGTTGCTCATCCCGGCCGGAATGCCATTACCATCGCTGTTGCGCGGGCTGGCATTTCCCGTAACAGCCCTGCTCGCCCCCGGCCACGGTCTGCTCTGGCATTTGGGTTATGCAGCCCTGCTTCAAGGCACAGCCCTGACCTGGGCGATGATACAACGTCATGCCCTCAGCGGCGGCCGCTTTGTACGGTATGCCGCATCGCTGCCGGTTTCAATTACCCTGCGTCGCTGTGTCAACATCAGCCTGCTGTTTCTGGTCGATAGTCTGCTGCTCGTTCCCATCGCCTTTGCCCTGGCGCTCTCGTTTTCGCCGCTCGGACAGATCAACCATCTGTTCGAGGTCGTCGTCCTGGGCAATATATTGATTCTGGTGCTCGTCACGCAACTGGCCGCGCTCGAGGGCAATGTGACCGCCTGGCCGGGCATATTGGCGGCTACGGGGCTGCTGTGTACTGGCCTGACCCTGTCCGGCGATTTTATCCCATGGCTATTGCTTGCTCTCGCGCCAGTGAGCGCGGTTGCATTCACATTCGTAGGCCGGAGCGGTAAAATACGCCGGCTTTCGGCAATCCGCGCGCCAGGTCCGCAAACGGAATCCGTGCGCCCAGCGAACTGGATCTCCCCGGCGTTGCGCATCGAGTTCCAAGCCCTCTTACTCAACCAGCCCAGCGCAACTGCCACCCGTATGAGCGCGACATTGACCATAGCGGTCATGACCAGCGCGCTGATCCGGATTTTTCAATTCGACGGCCGCTCGCTCCCCGCCGCCATTATTGCCATCGCCGTCATCGCGATGATCCTGAGCGGGTTTTACCGTACCCTCCGATCCATCCACGCCCCCATGCAAGCCTACCTGGCGACGCTACCTCTGGGTCGACACTATTGGGCGATCCGTGACACCTTATTTGTCGCATTGCTGGGAATGGTACCGCTGGGAGTTTTGGCGTCGCCGCTGTTAACGCACGGTATTTTGTCAATATGGACGTTGATAGGGTTGATTCTGGCCAGTCAGACCTTGCTTTCCTTGCTGCGCCTGCCGCTGATTTGGGGGGGTCGGCATACAGTACTGCTCAGCGTGCTGCTGGCCGGGACCTGGTCTGGCGCCGCCATGGCAGCCATCCACTGAGGAAACCCATATGCTGCGTTTCGAAGGACTTTGCAAAACCTACGGCCAGCGCGCCATCTTCCATAACGCTCGCCTGAGCCTGAATAGCGGGGTATACGCCTTGCAGGGACCCAATGGCATCGGCAAATCCACGCTGCTGGGGCTGTTGGCCAATGCATTGCCCGCAGATGAAGGCGAAGTCTGGATCGACGAAATCAGCATGACGCGCGCGCCAATAGCGGCCAGACAGCAATTGTCGTACGTGCCGGATGAGTGCCCTGCCTACCCTTTCATGACCGGCCGCGAACTTCTGGAGTTTGTGGCGACGGCCAAAAAAACCCTGCTCGGGTCTGATGTTTTGGCCGTGGTTCACGGCTTCGGCCTGTATGTGCATTTAAATACCCGCTTTAAGGCGATGTCGCTAGGCACCCAAAAAAAATTCATGCTGAGCGCGGCCTGGATCGGCGATCCACGCGTACTCTTGCTGGACGAACCCAGTAACGGCCTGGACATGGGCGCAAGGCGTTATCTGGCTGACCTGATTCGGTACAAAGGACAGCGCGATTGCGTAGTGTTTACCACTCACGATATGGATTTTGTGTCTGCCAGCGCCGCTAGCGTTCTGCACATGGAGCAAATTTTATCGGGTGCAAACATCTGAACGGGAAAATCCGACGACAGAGTCGGGCCACCGTCCTGGTTTATTTGTCATGAGCTAGGCGGCAATCGCCCGGTTCCCCATTTTTTAGCCCGATCTTTTCAACCTGCTCAATGTGTCATTCATCTGCCCGTTGCAGTACCGTAGCAATCAGAGCGGGGGATAAGAAATAACCGAACCGTTGCCAGGCCTGTAGAACGGGATGTACCGCGGGAATCAGACCTTTTCGTTTTGCGGCAAGCAGGATACCCGCACTGCCAATCACGGCAAGACCATGCGCGGCAGCCGCCTGACGGCCGAGGCGTTCGTCCATGAGAATAGGTTCAGATAGCTCGATTGCCAACGAGATGGCAGCAATTTCACCTCGATCCAGCATCGGCATGTGTGTCGCTAATACCTGCACCGATGAATCCGGGTGTACTGTCAGCAGTTCGGCGTGTAAGGCTTCGACAATAATCCTGGCTCCGGGCTTGCCCGTATCGCCGGCAAACTCTTCATAAACCGTTTGAGGCACGATAATTTCACCGGCCACCCGACGCAGCATGGGAAGCAATTCGCTGCGCGCAAATACGATCAGGGGGCTGCTATCGGCAACAATTACTTTCACGACGCCAATAATTCCAGTTCGCGATCCAGCTCCTCGCCGCTATAATCAACCGCTGGTATACCCATCTGCCCCAGGCACTCGATGAAACTCTCGGTTGGCAGCTTTGCCATTCGCGCGGCCTTACCCAGACTCAATACCTTATCGGCGAAAAGACGACAGGCCAGCGCCACGGACAGCCCTTGAGCCAGAACGTGCTCATCAAGCGGCACGGCAATAAACACCGGACGCCCGTGCTTGGCGACGATGGACAAATGGCCCGACTCGGCGGTGCGCACCAGATCGCCTGTCCGTTCCCGCAAATCTCGTATGCTGAATGTTTCCATGTTCATCTTCCCGTAAATTTGTGCCATCAAATGATAGCATATTATCTATCGGTAATTTTCTCTTCTGGTTCTTCGAAGCGCGGCCTAGGCGAGCCGACACTCGAATCGGCATTACACATCGTCGTGATTCTCCATTATTTAGCCGATACGGCGGAAGATTTCATGGCGGCGCTCTCCCTTTGAACGCACAAAGAGCAGCGTTTGCGGCTTGTTGCGC
>DAICZK010000239.1 GCA_027311185.1 Sulfuriferula sp. | reverse complement strand
AATCTAATTCATATGGTTATATCTTAAGTAAGTGCCATTCGGGTCAGACCCCTAAAATTGATATCCCCAATACGGCCTTCGCAACAAAAGCGCTCGCCAGCATGCCGCGGTCATGTTCAGGTCGCCCGCAGCCACCCCAGTTCGAACTCACGAACTCCTCAATCCGCACCCATTCCAGGATATGCACAAGAGTTACCAATTTCGGCGCAAGTGAGCCTACCTCAGACCGCAATTCCGGCATCAATTCGTGCTGAATGATGTTCCACCGTTGCATGATTCCGGTTCGTTGCGTAGCATTCATATCGGGCGTTGATGAAGTCTTGAGAACCTTTATCTTGCCAGCAATGGCCGCCCACTTCTACCTGTTTTTGCCCTTTGTCCAGCAATTAATTCCTCTCAAATGCAGTGTTTTGCAAACGCCTCAGCTGGAAAATGATTTCCAGATCGTCTCTTATTCGCCGTTTGATAGCCTAGAAGAGGCGATTCGCTGGCCATCCAGTCTTTTGCCGGGAATGCGGATGCCGATACCCTTTTGCCGGTCAAGGTTCACCCGTTGGATCCCGGCCTGAAAAACTGGAAAAAACGTATTTACAGACAGGCGACCGAGTTGGGGATAGCTGATCGCGTGGACTATTTCGACGGCGGAAATCTGGATGAGATTATCCG
>DAICZK010000238.1:377-667 GCA_027311185.1 Sulfuriferula sp. | reverse complement strand
CGCCAGAGTAGGCCAGTACCGCTTTTTTGATGTCAGACATGTTTATCAACCCAGTTAATCAATCATTAGTTCAAAAGAAACGACAAATCCGACTATGACCATGAGCGCAATGGCTGCCAGGAAAATGATATCGGCAACCTGCTCCAGCTTTTCCGCTTGGTCTGGATGACGAATGGAAAAGTAGGACAGCATGGCACTTGCCAGGAAAAACAGGCTGTCGAAAGCCAGCAAGTCGTCGACATGCCTGCTGATGCTGTGTTTCGGGATGAGTTGCGACACGCTGATGACCG
>DAICZK010000238.1:0-367 GCA_027311185.1 Sulfuriferula sp. | reverse complement strand
CCGATACTTTTCCCAAGAGAAGGTATTCCATCAGTGCTTTCTGCGCGTGCAAACGGTTCTCCGCCTCATCCCATACGACGGATTGCGCGCCGTCGATGACTTCCGCCGAGACTTCTTCGCCGCGATGTGCGGGCAGGCAGTGCATGAAGATCGCATCTTTCGCTGCGATACGCATCATGTCGCCATCGACTTGCCAATCTGCGAAGTCTTTCATGCGCTCTTCGTTCTCTGCCTCGAAGCCCATCGAGGTCCATACGTCGGTAGTGACCAAGTCTGCGCCGCGAGCGGCTTCCATCGGATCGGTGAACTCCTCGTAATGATCCTCGCCGAACAGGCCGGCGCGCTCCGGCTCTACCTCGTACCCCGG
>DAICZK010000237.1:291-670 GCA_027311185.1 Sulfuriferula sp. | reverse complement strand
CTGCTTGATGAAGCGGCAACACTATTTTTAAGTGATGAACCCGAAACTGCGCGCCTCATCCTGCGCGACCTGGTGAACGCGACGCTAGGATTTGAACAATTGGCTATGCTGACCGACAAACCTAGCAAAAGTCTGCACCGTATGTTGTCGCCAAAAGGCAACCCAAGCATGGATAATCTCTCAGCCATTTTCGGCGCTGTACGTACATGCTTGAATGTTGACCTTGAAGTCCATGCGGTAGAAATAGCATAGAACTTTTATCCGCGGACCGGAGAACATTGAAATGAGAGAGGAAACCAGACGAGTAGCCGATTAGCGCACAGGGATGCAACAACGAATCCTATTAAAATCGCAAAAAATCTGTTCAAACAAACTGAGT
>DAICZK010000237.1:0-281 GCA_027311185.1 Sulfuriferula sp. | reverse complement strand
CTGCTTTCGGCCGGTGCCAACAAACCTGTCACTGCGGCAGCCTATGAATCAAAATAAAAAAACAATTTTGTAATAAAACAGCTTAAAAGCCCTCACCTTGAAATCGAGCCTTTTTAACATTCGCCGCGTCGTGACGTAAGACCTCACGTAACGCCGGAAATCAAATAGTCTCGTCACCTTGCTAAAAAATCCCACACGCTTAAACCACACCTGATTGCCGTCATGCTGGCGATAAAGCACGGTAGCCTCCGGGATCGACGCAATGATGCCATGTTTCATAA
>DAICZK010000236.1 GCA_027311185.1 Sulfuriferula sp. | reverse complement strand
TCATTGCACGTCTCCAGTTTCTCAACAATGTCGGCCTGGAGTATCTGCAACTCTACCGGTCTGCCGACACCCTGTCCGGAGGCGAAGCCCAGCGGATCCGCCTGGCCTCCCAGATCGGATCCGGACTGACGGGCGTCATGTATGTCCTGGATGAACCCTCCATCGGATTGCACCAACGGGATAACCAGCGCCTTCTGGAAACCTTGCAGCGCCTGCGCGATCTCGGGAATTCGGTTCTGGTGGTAGAGCACGACGAAGATGCCATCCGTAGTGCGGATTTTGTCGTGGACATGGGGCCCGGGGCGGGGGAACATGGCGGATACGTGATTGTCGCCGGTCCCCCGGCGGACATTCTCAAGCACCCGGATTCCCTGACGGGTCAGTATCTTTCGGGACAGCGCGCCATTCCTCTTCCGGCTCAGCGCCATGCCCCCGACTCGGCGCGTCAATTGACCCTATGCGGCGCCCGGGGCAATAATCTGCAAGAAGTGACCGTGCACCTGCCCGTCGGCCTGTTGATCTGCGTTACCGGGGTCTCCGGATCGGGCAAATCCACGCTCATCAACGATACGCTGCAGGCTGCTGCAGCCCGTCATTTCTACGGCAGTGCCCAGGATCCCGCGCCCCATGACGAAATCATCGGACTCGATTTTTTTGACAAGGTCATCAACGTAGACC
>DAICZK010000235.1 GCA_027311185.1 Sulfuriferula sp. | reverse complement strand
TTATTAATCCATATGAAAATAATGGTTGGATTGTTGCAGAACGATTTGCCATCGTTGAAGAAGTTTTGTTTCAAAAACTTGTAACTGAGCCTGCATCATTGCCGAGCATGAGATATGGTGACATTCAGACTGACATAATGGTTGAGCTAAGTGGTTGTGAATTTGCACCAACAATGTTTAATCGTGACGTAGATTCTGGTTATTGGGATTATCCGTTCACCGAGACAGATAAGGAAGCTGAACTGGTTTTCATAAGCTTCTTTGACTGGGATATGCTCGATTACCGTGACAATCATTACGTGCGCGTTTTAGTACAGGCTTGGCCCGATCACTCGGATATGGTGGGGAAGCATGGCTTAATTGAGTCGCAGTATGTGCGGTTTACTAAAAAACCAGAATCGACTACTGCTGGCCTATAAAGGTCAGGGGTCAGAAAGGTCTACGAAAGCCTTGCACACAAAAAACCTGATACCCCCTTTAATCACGGCCTGTCGTCGACAAATTTTGCTGCGATACTTTTTGACCGACGCCATCTACAAGTTCGATGCCAGACTCATATACACCAATAACCCCCGTGGCTCAACAGTCACATTGACCCCCGATGCCGCCCATCGGCTTACCGCCACAGCACCCTCCAGTTTGTCTACATTACCCCCCAATATTGACAATTTCCACTACAA
>DAICZK010000234.1 GCA_027311185.1 Sulfuriferula sp. | reverse complement strand
ATGCTGTGGGAAATGCCCTGCAACAGGATGGCGACGCGCTGCTGGATGAAGTCTCTCAGGCGCGTATCCGCAACAGCATGGATGCATTGCGTGCGGTGCTTGAGGGAGACAATCAGCAGACTATCAAACGTGCTGTAGAGGCATTGAACCTGGCTTCGACCGAATTCGCGCAACTCCGTATGGATAAAAGCGTAAAACATGCCCTGGCCGGGCACAAACTATCGGAGTTGGAGGACTGATATGACACAGATCATTGTCTTGCCGCATGTGGAGTTGTGCCCCAAGGGCGCGTTGTTCGAGGCCGAACCCGGCATATCCATCTGCGATGCATTGCTGGCGCACAATATCGAGATCGAACACGCCTGCGAAAAATCCTGCGCCTGCACCACCTGTCACGTCATCGTGCGCGAAGGTTTCAACAGTCTGGTAGAAGCAACGGACCAGGAAGAAGATCTGCTGGACAAGGCATGGGGGCTGGAAGCCAATTCGAGACTGAGTTGCCAGGCCATCGTCGGCAAAGAGGATATGGTGATCGAGATACCCAAGTACACCATAAACATGGCGAAGGAGGGACACTCCAAATGAGAGCCCCCATAAATTTACTGCGCAATCCGATAGCCGCGTTGCGCGGTGCTCATTCCTCACCTATCTATTTGATAGGTTTCGTTCATTGCGCTCCGTGCGCC
>DAICZK010000233.1 GCA_027311185.1 Sulfuriferula sp. | reverse complement strand
GCGCCAGTGTGCGCCCGTCCAGCGCCTCATGTTTGACCGAGGTTTCGAGTGGTGCTGGCACCCAGTCGTAAAAAAACCAGGGCATGAATACCGGCATGTGCGGCGTGTCCGGGGTAAACGGCTCAACCTGCACATCGTCCCATGGCGACATGAATTCATCCCACGCTTCCAGCAGCGCTTCCTGACCAAAATAGCTGCTGCCGAAACCGAGCAGTTGCGCAGGCAATCCTTCAATCGCACGTCGTATCCTGCGCCAGAGAAATTCATCTTCGGGCTGTATCTGCTCTGTTTTCAGGCAGCATTGTTTGTATTTCTTTCCGCTGCCACAGGGGCATGGATCATTGCGACCCGGTTTCATGATTTTTCCAGACAACACTTCTTGTATTTTTTCCCGCTGCCGCAGGGGCAGGGATCGTTGCGGCCAACCTTGGGTTCGGGGCGAACGTAAGGTTCTTCGATAAAATACGGGTCATAAAAATTATTCTGATAATCCGTGAGATTTTTCAGACTGCGCTGCATTTCCTTTTCATCTTCTTCACGCCAGCGTATCTGGCGTTTGCTGATCGCATCAGGCTCATAGAATTCCCATGGATTCGTGAACCTTTCCCATGCAGGGGGGAAATATTTTCCTGCATAGGCCATCTCTATGCTCTGCATATCAAAATGTTTAATCCAGCCATCCTGTAAAG
>DAICZK010000232.1 GCA_027311185.1 Sulfuriferula sp. | reverse complement strand
ACCTGGTGCGATCCACTTCCTTTTCCTCGCTGGGGCCGGAAGTGACCATCGACTTTTCCCGCACGACGGCTCTGGATTCGGCCGCGGTGGCCTTGCTTCTGCATTGGCAACGGGAAGCGGCGCGGGAGAAGAAAAATCTGGTTTTTGTGAGAGTTCCCGATAATCTGCGCGTGCTGATCTCGCTTTACGGCCTTTCTCCGTTACTGGAAGGCCTGGTCGAGGTCTGAAACCGATGTCTTCTCTGGAACGATCCCTGCCCGCAGTGGAAATACGTGCGGTACGCAAGGCCTACGGTGCGCTGCAGGCCCTGAGAGGGGTGGATCTGACCATCGAACAGGGGGAAATTTTTGCATTGCTGGGCCCCAACGGAGCGGGGAAAACCACCCTGATCAGCATACTGGCCGGGCTGGTTCGTGCCGATGCGGGAACGCTGAAGGTCATGGGTCATGAGGTGACGAAGGATTATCGTGCAGCCCGGCGAGCCCTGGGGGTGGTTCCCCAGTAATTGGTGTTCGATCCCTTTTTCAGCGTGCGTGAAACGCTGCGGATCCAGTCCGGTTATTTTGGCCTGCGTCACAATGATGACTGGATCGATGAAATCCTTGAAAACCTGCATCTGACCGATAAGGCCGAGGTCAATATGCGCGCGTTGTCGGGGGGGATGAAACGACGCGTATTGATCGGTCAGGCCC
>DAICZK010000231.1 GCA_027311185.1 Sulfuriferula sp. | reverse complement strand
GTTTTAACTTACGGTACAAATGGGTGCGCTCTACGCCGATCTTCTCGGCCATGCGGCTGATATTCTCGTCTTCTTTTTGCAAGTGGTACTGAAAATAAATCGCATCAAAATAATCGCGTGCTTGACGCAACGGCATATCCAGCGGCAGAGCATACTGCTTCTCAACGCCCGCGATTTCAACGGTAAGATTTTTTTGCGTTTCTTTCGGAGCTTCCACAAGATGCGCCACTTCGATGTTGATGGCCCGTGCCACCGTAGACAGCAATTTTTGCAGACTGATGGGCTTCTCCAAAAAATCTACCGCGCCGATGCGCGTGGCCTCGACCGCTGTCTCTATCGTGCCATGCCCCGACATCATCACCACCGGCATCGTCAACAAATCCTGCTCGGCCCATTCTTTCAGCAATTCCACACCATCCGTGACCGGCATCCAAATATCGAGCAAGACCAGATCCGGCTCGCGCGCGTTCCGATAGACTCTGGCCTGTTCGGCACTTTCCGCCAAATGCACCTGGTAGCCCTCATCAAAAAGAATTTCCGCCAACAACTCGCGTATCCCTATTTCATCGTCCACCACAAGAATTTGCTTGGTCGTCATTATGCTCCCCCTGCTAACGGCAAATAGATGGTGACGGATGCACCGCCACTTTGCCCGTTTTCAATATCGATATGTCCGTTGTGTTCCTCGACAATTTTTTTCACAATCGCCAAACCCAATCC
>DAICZK010000230.1 GCA_027311185.1 Sulfuriferula sp. | reverse complement strand
GCGCAATACATGCGCCTTCACCCCGCACAACTCGCTGACTTCACCAATGGTGAAATAGCGTTTGGCCGGAATAGGCGGTAATTCTGAATTAGCTACGTGATGTTCCATGATAGTTCTTTTCTACCATGCTCTTGAGTTTCTGGCTGGGATGAAAGGTGACCACACGACGCGCCGTGATCGGAATCTCTTCGCCGGTTTTGGGATTGCGTCCTGGACGTTGCGGCTTGTCGCGCAGCTGGAAATTGCCGAAACCGGACAGCTTCACGCTCTCGCCTTTCTCCAGTTGCATGCGTATCTCCTCGAAGAACGCTTCCACCATATCTTTTGCTTCGCGCTTGTTCAAACCTACTTTTTCAAACAGCAGATCGGCCAGTTCCGCCTTGGTCAATGTCGTCATATTCCCCTCTTACACTCGCAATTGCGCGCCTAGCCGTTGCAACGCTGCAACCAGACGAGCCACATTTTCTTCAATCTCGTTATCAGTCAAAGTTTTTTGAGTATCTTGCAATAACACACGGAATGCAAGGCTTTTTTTGTTTTGTTCCACGCCTTTACCTCGATACACGTCGAACAATGCCAATTCGACCACATTGGGTGCTTTTGCTGCCTGCATCACATCCAATAACGACTGAACGGCCACATTCTCATCCACCAACACCGCAATATCGCGGCGGACTGGCGGGAAACGTGAAATATCCATTAACTTGGGAACGCTGGCTT
>DAICZK010000022.1 GCA_027311185.1 Sulfuriferula sp. | reverse complement strand
GCAACGCCGCAGACGCGTTTTCCGGTCGCAACCCGGAGGGCCGGACTGCTGCGGGGCACATTGCGGCGTTGCGGGCCCGCGCCTAACCGTGCCGCTTGGTTAACTCCACCCCAAGCTGTTTGAGCTTGCGGTACAAATGCGTGCGCTCGACGCCCGCATGCTCGGCGACACGGGTCATATTCCCGTCCGACTGAGCAATCAGTCGCTCGAAATACTGCCGCTCGAATATATCCCGCGCTTCACGCAGCGGCAGATCCAGCGAGATATTCAACTGAGCAAGCAGCGTAGGCGGCGCAACGGTAAAAGCCGCCGAGTCGTTGTAAAAATCGGCGTCTTCCGCTTCCTCCACCCTCGACTCTAACGCCGGCTTTTCGTTCGCAGGCGCTCTTTCAACGGGCGTGACATTCGCATGCGTCAAGCCTTGAGCAACGCTTTCGAGCAGCTTTTTAAGCGCGATCGGTTTTTCCAGAAAACCAACGGCACCTATGCGTATCGCTTCCACCGCGGTGTCTATCGTGCCGTGCCCCGACATCATCACCACCGGCATGTTCAAGTGCCCGCCGGTCATCCATTCCTTCAACAGACTGATGCCGTCGGTATCAGGCATCCAGATGTCGAGCAACACCAGGTCCGGGCGCGCGTGCAGGCGGTATTCGCGGGCTGCGGCGGCATTCTCGGCTAACGTTACATCATAACCCTCATCCATCAATATCTCGGACAATAATTCGCGTATACCGATTTCATCATCCACCACCAGAATCTCTCTACTCATCATGCCACAGGCTCCATATGCGTTATCTGTTCGGCCGCCGGCAGGCGTACACCAACCATGACGCCACCTTCGGTGCGATTTTCCAGTCGAATCATGCCTTGGTGCTCCTCGATTATTTTTTTCACTATCGCCAAGCCCAGTCCCGTGCCCTTGGGCTTGGTTGTCGCGTAAGGTTCAAACAGGCTCTCCAGCATGCCAAGAGGCAAACCCGAACCGTTATCGCTGATCATCAATTGCACATCGCGCTCGATAGTCTGGGTACGAATCTCGATATACGGATGCGGCTCGCCGACCAGCGCGTCCTGTGCATTCTGGAGCAGATTGTGTATCACCTGCCGCAACAGTTTCGCATCCCCCATCACCAACGGCAAAGACTCGGCCAGATTCAATCTGATCGCGGCGTCGTGACCGTACAAATCGAGCACTTCGCCGATCAGCGCGTTCAAATTCACCGGCAACAGTTGCACCTTGGGGGTTTTTGCATATTCGGCGAACGCGTTGACCATTTCCTTCATCGCCGAGACCTGATTGACGATAGTCTGTATCGAGCGCCGCAAGGTATCCGCGTCGACCGCATTCAGCTTCCCGGCAAACTTGCGCTCTATGCGTTCGGCTGAAAGCTGGATAGGCGTCAACGGATTCTTGATTTCATGCGCGAGGCGGCGCGCCACCTCGCCCCAGGCGGCATCGCGTTGCGCGCGCACCAAATGCGTAATATCGTCGAAAACCAGCACATAACCTCCATCTATGCCGCTAGGCAAACGCGTGCCGCGCGCGAGCAGTATCCGTTTGTTGTGATGATCACGATAGACGATCTGCTGCTGCCATGCAACGCCCGGCTGCGCCTGAAACTGGGAGACGACAACATAGGCAAAATCGGCAATGTGAACGGCATGGCCGGTCCACTGATACGGTTGCAAGCCGCGTAACGCATTCGCATTCACAGCTAAAATTTCCTCCGCTGCCGGATTGATACTGCGTACCCGCAGCTGTTCGTCAAAAGCAATCACGCCTGAAGTCAGATTAGCCAGCACCGTCTCCAGATATGCATAGGATTTTTCGATTTGCGCACGACTCTCGTCGGTAGCCGTGCGCGCCTCGGCAAGCTGGCGCGTCATACGATTAAAAGACTGCGTCAGCATCCCTAGCTCGTCGCGGCTGTTGACCGGATGCATCTGGCTGAAATCGCCCTTCGCCACCGCTCGCGTGCCCTTTGCCAGAGCCCGCAGCGGCGCGGCCATTTGTTCGCTGATCAAAAAAGCCAGCGCCACCGTCGTCAATAACGTCAACACCAGCGCCAGAGTCAGCGTTATGCCATACAGCCGCTTGAGCCCCAGCCGCGACAGCGATAACTCCTGATAATCCTGGTATGCGAGACGCACGGCCTCGGCATCCTCGGCGAGTTTTTCCGGCACCGGCTGCAACAATTGCAATACGCGAATATCTTCGGTAAACGACAACAGATTAACCGGAACAATCACCCGCATGTACAAACCCCGGCCCTCCAGATTCTCGATATGGGAATAAGTCCGTTGCTGGCGGATTTGCGACAGCATGCCGTTGTCGGGTACAACCAGTGGCCAGCCGCGGCGTTCGCTGCTGGAAAACGAAATCAGTCTGCCGCGCTCAGTAAATAAAGTAGCCTCCTGTACGTTATTTTGTTCGCGCAATGAGTTCAGCACGGCGGGATGGCTGCCGGCCGGCTTCTCCGCCAAAATCTGCGCCATGGATTCGGCTTTCCTGGTCAAGTCGTGCTGCAAATTATCCAGCGCCGTCTGTCCGAGATTCAAGCCGCTTTGCAATGCGTTGTCAACGCGCACGTCGAACCACGATTCTATACTTTTTGACAAAAACTGTACCGATACCGCATACACTACCGCACCTGGAAGCAAAGCCATCAAGCCAAACACCAGCATCAGGCGAACGGTGAGTTTGGCGCCGAATACGCCATCGCGCATTTTACGCCGCAACTGCATCACCTGGTACCCGACCAGGCCCAGCATCGCGGCCACCAACATCCCTGTCGCGCCCAGCAACCAGGGGAAATCATGCGCAAACAGGTCCGTGTTGGCGCTGGCGCTGGAGAGCAGATAGACCAGTCCGGCGCCGACAACAAAACCCAATAAAACCAGATACTTCACGGGGTCATCATCCACACCAGCGGAGTTGAATCCAATTCCCATCTGCCAGTCGCAATCGCGTTGATCTGCAAGGGTTTGGGCAATTCCGACGTATCCAGACGCATGCTCAGGGTCGCCTGATAAGGCTCGTGTATGACCAGCCGGTCGCGCGCAATGATCGGCAATGCGTCGATCTCACCCAACTGCGTCAATGCCTGGTCGAGCGTATCGAAGCTGCGCGCACGAATATTCACTCCCGAAACCAGATACTGCCGCAACAGCGCATTATAAGACAGCCGGGTCACCCGCGAGACATGGGCGAAGTCTTCATTCCACCAGTACCAGCGCGGATGGACGAAATCGAAATCGGTAATAAAATACAGCGAAACGCCCTTTGCAATCGCATCTTCCAGCACTGGAGTCAATGTTATAGCGAGTCTGGCATCCAGACAATAAATTTCATTAATCTGTCTTAATTCCGCCGTTTTGATCTGGATTCCGGGACTGGCGGCAAAAATGGGGAAGCTGAGCCCGATCCAGAGCAACACTCCCCACACAATCCTAATTTTTTTCAAGTAAGGCATAAAAGAAACCATCGTGGTTATCATTGGGCAACAACTGACCTGCGCTCAACGGTTCGCAGTCCAGCGGCAACTGGCGCGCATCGTCATTCGCAAGCAAAAATGCATCGACCTGCTGCTGATTTTCCTCAGGAAAAATCGAGCAGGTCACGTAAAGCAATTTTCCGCCCACGGCGAGGCATTGCCAGAGCGCAGCCAGTATGAGCGACTGCTGAGCGACGAACTGCGCAATATCGTCCGGTCGGCGCAACCACTTGATATCGGGATGGCGCCGCACCACCCCGGAAGCCGAACAAGGCACATCGGCCAGAATCCGCTCAAACCCGACGCCGTCCCACCAACCCTCCGGCGTTGCGGCATCGCCCAGCTTCAACTGCGCGCTCAAACCCAGCCGAATCAAATTCTCCCCCACCCGCTCCAGCCGTAGCGCATCGTTGTCGAGCGCCGTCAGATCAACATCTGCCAATTCCAGCATATGACCGGTTTTCCCCCCCGGCGCCGCGCAGGCGTCAAGGACCCGCTGCCCATCGCGAATGTCGAGCAACGAAGCAGCGTATTGCGCCCCGGCATCCTGCACCGATACGGCGCCATCGACAAAGCCCGGCAAACGGCTCACTGAAACCGGTCGCGCCAGCCTGAGCGCCGATGCGCCAACCTGCGTCGCCTCTATCCCGGTCTCCTGGATCTGGCTCAAGCAGATCGCCACGGAGCCGCGCCGCGCATTGACCCGCAGCGTCATCGGCGGGTGCTGGTTGCCCGCTGCCAGCACTGCCTGCCAATCTAGCGGGTACGCCTGAGCGACCTTGTCTATCCACCATTGCGGATAATTCCAGCGCGCCACGGGTGGCAGCGTCGCAACCTCGGCGTCGCCGCGCCGCAAATAACTGCGCAGTACCGCATTCGCCAAACCCCTCGCCCACGGCTGCATCGCCGCCGCCGCCTCGACCGCCTCATTGACGATAGTGTGCGCCGCCTCGGGATGTGCCCGCAACTGCCGTAATACGACCACCAACAGCGCAGCGATCGCCGGGTCGCTCAAGGGTTTGCTCAGCAAGGTGTCGCGTAGCGCCGCAAGCGTGCCGTATTCTCGCAGACTGGCGTAGCACATGTCCTGCACTGCCGCGCGCCCGGCCAGCGATTGTATGGCCAGCAAGCGGTTCAGATTATGCCCCTTGTGCACGACATCGTCCACGGCCTGCGCCGCCCGTTTGAGCAATTGACGCAGCGGGGGCTGCAAAGTAGTTTCAGCCATAAGCTCTCTTATGTCGCTCAATCGTGGATCGGAGCACGCCCGGTCTCGCAAAATATTGCCCGGGGACCATCCCCGAACTCAAACATGGGCCAGCCATCTGGCCATCCCAACACGCCGAAGCCTGCCACCATCAAAACCGCAACTAGCCGTACTGCCGGGCGACGGGTCCAGCCCTGCAAACGCTTCGCCAACAGTCCCATGGTCAGCAGATTCGGTAAGGTACCGAGTCCGAACGCCAGCATCAGCAGCGCTCCGTGCTTCGGATCACGAGTTGCAAGCGCCGAAATCAACACCGAATACACCAGACCACACGGCAGCCAGCCCCATACCATTCCCACCAGCACCGCCTGCGGTGCGCTACGCACCGGCATAAGCCGCTTCATCAGCGGCTGTAGCCTTGCCCACACCCGGGCGCCGAGATTCTCCAGCAACAATACTGCGTGCGACAGCCCCACCAGATACAGCCCAAGCAACACCAGCATGATATTGGCAACCAGATACAAGGCGCGCGAAACCGGCAAAAAATGGTTCAGCAACAACGCGCTGGCGCCAACCGCACCCGCTATCGCGCGGGCGGCACATAACTGGACACGCGCCCGACATTGTAGCCCAGCAACATCCCGATGTCTGGCTTGGCGTTGGGCGTCGCGAACGATAACGCGGTGACGATGCCACCGCACATACCGACACAATACACACCACCCAGCAACCCTACCGCAAACGCCGACAAAATACTTAATTCCGGCATGTTACCTGACTCCCGCGAGTAAGCGCGCGCGCCCCGCCAACCACACTAATCCTATCACCGGCACCCCCAGCAATGCTGTCGCAGAAAAAAAATCGGCATAACCGTACGCGTCGACAAAATCGCCCGAAAACCCGGCGATAAACTTGGGCAGCAACAACATCACCGAACTGAACAGCGCATACTGCGTGGCTGAGTAGGCGCTGTTGGTCAATCCTGAAAGATAGGCGACAAATGCGCTGGATGCAATACCGGATGCAAGATTATCCGCCGATACCGTCCACACCAGCGCATGTACGTCGTGCCCCAGCCCGGCAAGCCAGACAAAAAGCAGGTTGGTAGCGGCCGACAGCACCGCTCCCAGCATCAGCACGCGATTCACGCCCATTTTCGCCGTCAACAGACCGCCTAAGCCCGCGCCGAGGATGGTCATCACCACCCCGTAGACCTTCGATACGGTCGCCACTTCAACCTTGGAATAGCCCATATCCACATAAAACGAATTGCTCATCACGCCCATCACCACGTCCGAAATCCGGTAGGTGGCAATCAACCCCAGAATCAGTGCCGCCTGCCAGCCGAAGCGCCGGACAAAATCCATGAACGGGCTTAACACGGCGCTATAGAGCCAGGCGAGCACCTCGAGTCGGCGGCCATGAAAACCCTTAGCCGACAACCAGAGATAGACCTCTGAAGCCTCCTGCGCGGCCACCGGATTGGGCGCGAGCCGGGGTTCGCGACTCAGCAGGGTCGCCACAATACCGACCGCCATCGCCGCCGCCATCGCCGAATAAGCGACATGCCACGACTTGAAATCATAAACTCCGACCCTGCCGTCAACGCTCGACGCAATCCACAACACGCCAGCGCCAGCGGTAATCATCGCCATGCGGTAACCAGCCTGATAGGTCGCCGCCATCGCCCCTTGCTTGTCCTGCGCGACCGCCTCGATACGATAAGCATCCAAAGCGATATCCTGGGTGGCGGAAGCAAACGCGACAGCCAGCGCAAACAAAATCATGGGCCGAAAATCAAGCGCCGGATCGGTATTGGCCATACCCAACAGGGCTGCGGCAATCACCAGTTGAGAAAGCAATAACCAGGCCCGGCGCCGCCCCAGATATCGGGTCAGCAACGGCAACGGCAACCGGTCTACCAACGGCGCCCACATCCACTTGAATCCGTAGGCCAAACCGACCCACGACAGGTGCCCGATCGTGGCGCGCGCTATGCCCGCCTCACGCAGCCAGAAGGACAGCGTTCCCAGCACCAGCAACAACGGCAGCCCCGAGGAAAACCCCAGAAACAACATGCCGACGACGCGTGGATCGGTATAAATCCGTAACGCGTCTATCCACGAGCGCATAATGTCATCCTTGTTGTTCCGACTGTGGGCGACAAACCAGAACTACCGACAGCATCCCGCCCGGCCGAATAGCCATCAGCCATAGTTGTAATCGACGATCAACGGCGCATGATCAGAGAAACGCTCGGCTTTATACACTGCCGCAGCCGTCGCCATCGCCGCGACGGCGGGGGTCGCCAACTGGTAATCGATGCGCCAGCCTACGTTTTTAGCCCATGCCTGACCGCGATTGCTCCACCAGGTATAAGCCTCGCCGCCCGCCGCCGGATAAAGCGCGCGGTACACGTCAACCCAAACCAGATCGTCCACGACCTGCGTCATCCAGGCGCGCTCCTCGGGTAGAAAACCGGAATTCTTCTGGTTCGATTTCCAGTTTTTCAGATCGATTTCCTTATGCGCGATATTCCAGTCCCCGCAAATCACGATATCGCGTCCGCTGGCTTTGAGCGCGGACAAATGCGGATAAAACCGCTTTAAAAAATCAAATTTGACCTGCTGTCGTTCCTCGCCGCTGGAACCCGACGGCAAATACAGTGAAATCAGACTCAAATTACCGAAACGCGTTTCCAGATAACGTCCTTCGGCATCGATATCAGCAATACCCAGGCCGACGATGACCTCGTCAGCCTGCCGTTTGCTGTAAATGCCCACACCGCTGTAACCTTTTTTTTCAGCGTAATGAAAATAACCGTAATAGGCGTCGGGATGCAGCATCTCTTCGCGCATATCGGCCTGTTGCGCCTTGAGTTCCTGCACGCAAACATAATCGGCGCCCTGCATTTGCATCCAGGCAAAAAAACCTTTGCTCGCGGCGGAGCGGATACCATTCAAATTGACGGTTATAATACGCATTTCTTCATCCCTGCATTGATTTGATCCCATGCCCGATATTAGACAGCAATTCCTGCGTTTTGCAATCGACCAGAAAGTACTCTGTTTTGGCGAATTCAAAACCAAGGCCGGTCGCCTCAGTCCTTATTTTTTCAATGCCGGACTGTTTGCCGACGGTCTCGCATTAAAACGGTTAGGCGAATTTTACGCTAAAGCCATCCTTGCCGCCGGAATAGAATACGACGTGCTGTTCGGGCCTGCCTACAAGGGCATCACGCTCGCCGCCAGTACGGCCATTGCCTTGGCTGGATTGGGACATAATGTGCCGTACAGCTTCAACCGCAAGGAAGCAAAAGATCACGGCGAAGGCGGCCATATCGTCGGCGCCCCGCTCAAAGGGCGGGTCCTGATTATCGATGATGTGATTTCGGCCGGCACTTCGGTGCGCGAATCAGTAGAACTCATACGCAGCCAGGGCGCGACGCCCGCCGCGGTGATCATTGCGATCGACCGGATGGAGCGCGGACAGGGATCGCTCTCCGCAGTACAGGAAACGCAGCAGTTGTATGGCATCCCCGTGTTCGCAATTGCTAATCTCGCCGATTTGCTTGCCTATTTGCAAGCCGATGCTAAGATGGAGCATTATGCCCTAGCCATCGCACACTATCGTGCGACTTACGGAATCGAGCGCCTATGTTGACTCACACCCGACGCCTGTTCGGATTATTGCTGATTTTTGGCAGCTGCGCGGCAGCGCACGCGGAAATCTACAAATGGAAAGACGCGCAGGGCGAAACCCATTACTCCAACACCATGCCTCCGCAGGCGGCCGGTCTGGCCAATACCGAGCTGAACAAACGCGGTCTGGTAATCAAGGAGCAGCAAGCCGCACCCACCCTGCAACAGCGATTGAACAACGAGGCCGAACAAGCCCGACTCGCCACCGAACGCGAAGCGCTGACCGAGCAGAAGCGTCATGACACGGCCTTGCTCAACACTTACACGACGCCCGCCGAAATCGATTTGGCCCGGGAACGCAATCTGGTACAAACCAGGTTGGTCATCACCGGCACCAACGCACGCCTGACGCCGTTACGAGAAGCGCAGACCCGTTTGATAAAACAGGCGGGAGGCAAGATCCCTGACAAGGGAGCGCTCGCCGCAGAATATCAAAACAACGAAAAGCACATCGCGCTGCTCAACGATATCATCGCGCAGAAATACAAGGAAATGGAACAGACTCGCAGCAAATTCGACGCCGATAAAGCCCGTTTTATCACGTTGACAGCAAAAAACCCGGGGTCAATGGACGCCATGCAAGGAAATCTCCACGGCGGTAAACCCAATGCGCAATTTCCGCCTCCGGTGACGGGAAAACCCTGAAAATCCAGTTTAATTTAATTTCTGTAACAATATTTCGTTCAACTGCTGCGGGTTGGCGCGCCCCTTCATCGCTTTCATCGCCTGGCCGACCAGATAACCCAGCATTTTTTCCTTGCCCGCGCGATAATCTGCCACTTGCGCGGGATTGGCTGCCAAAATCTGATCGACGATGGCAGCGATAGCGCCGCTGTCCGAAACCTGTTTCAAGCCGCGCGCTTCGATAATCGCGTCAACCTCGCCGGCCGCCTGCCAGAGCGCCTCGAACACTTCCTTGGCGAGCTTGCCCGATAAAGTACCGTCGACTATGCGGACAATGAGTCGCCCCAGTTGCGCTGCGCTGACCGGGCAGTGCGCCATGTCGAGTTCGTAACGGTTCAGTGCGGCGAACAAATCCCCCATCATCCAGTTGGCGCTGAGTTTGGCTTCGCCGCTCGACGCCGCGACCAGTTGCTCGAAATAGGCTGCCGTCGCCCGGCTTGCGGTCAGCGCGGCGGCGTCATAAGCGGAAATTGCGTATTGCGCCACCAAACGTTCGCGCATCGCGCCGGGTAACTCGGGCATGGCGGCGCGGGTGCGCGCAATCCAGTCCTCCGAAATCACCAGCGGCGATAAATCCGGGTCGTGGAAATAACGGTAATCGTAGGCATCCTCCTTGCTGCGCATGGTTCTGGTTTCGTCTCGGTCTGGATCGTACAGCCGCGTTTCCTGACGGATGGTGCCGCCTTCCTCGTTAATCTCGATCTGGCGCCGCGCTTCGTACTCGATGGCGCGCTCCAGGAAACGGAACGAGTTGAGATTCTTGATCTCGCAGCGCGTACCCAGCACCCCGCTGCCCAGAGGCCGCACCGAAACGTTCGCGTCGCAGCGAAAACTGCCCTCTTGCATGTTGCCGTCGCAGATACCCAGCCAGACCACCAGGCCATGCAGCGTCTTGGCATAAGCCACGGCCTCGGCCGCACCGCGCAGATCGGGCTCGGAGACGATTTCCAGCAGCGGCGTCCCGGCACGGTTCAGATCGATACCGGTCATGCCGTGGAAATCGCCGTGCATGGATTTTCCGGCATCTTCCTCCAGATGCGCGCGTGTAATACGCACGGTTTTTTCGTCCGGCCCGACCTGTATGGTCAGGCTGCCGCCTTCCACCACTGGATGATCCATCTGGCTGATCTGATAACCCTTGGGCAAATCAGGATAAAAATAGTTTTTACGCGCGAACACCGAGCGGCGACTGATATTGCCCCCGATCGCCAGACCCAGCTGAACCGCCCGCTCCACCGCGCTCCGGTTGAGCACCGGCAACACCCCGGGCAAGGCGATGTCCACCGCGCTCGCCTGCGTATTGGGCGCCGCACCGAATACCGTACTGGAACCCGAGAAAATTTTGCTGCGCGTAGAGAGCTGGGTGTGTACTTCCAGTCCGACGACTATTTCCCAATGCATGATGTATGAACCTTTTTGTCCGCTTGCTCTAAATTTGCTGTTCTGAATTTGGCGGCATACGCTCGTGCCAATCAGTCACCCGCTGATACTGATGCGCAATGCCGAGCAGCCTCGACTCGCTGAAATAATCGCCTATCAGCTGCAAGCCTATGGGTCTGCCGTTCGCCGCTATCGCGCAGGGCACCGACATCCCCGGCAAACCAGCGAGATTGACTGCGATCGTGTAAATATCGGACAGATACATGGCTATAGGATCGGAGGATTTGTCACCGAAATCGAACGCTGTTTCAGGCGTAGTCGGCCCCATGATGACGTCACAGTGCGCGAAAGCCTCGGTAAAATCCTGTGCGATCAAACGGCGTATTTTTTGCGCCTGCAGATAATAGGCATCGTAATAACCGTGCGACAGCACGTAGGTGCCTATCATGATGCGCCGCTTGACTTCAGCGCCGAAGCCCTGCGCGCGGGTCTGCTCGTACATGTCGGTCAGATCCTTGTAGTCGGGTGCCCGATAACCGTAGCGCACGCCGTCGAAACGCGCCAGATTGGTCGATGCCTCGGCGGGTGCCAGCACGTAATAAACCGGAATGGACAAACGGGTGTTGGGCAAGCTCACCTCTACCGTCTGCGCGCCCAATTTGCGATACTCCGCCAGCGCCGCCTCAACGCCCCGAGCGACCTCGTCGCTCAGCCCCTCGCCAAAATACTCGCGCGGCAGTCCTATCCGCAGGCCTGCCATCGGTTGCGCAAGGTCGCGCGTGTAGTCCTCGACGGGGCGTTCCAGGCTGGTTGAGTCGCGCTCATCGAATCCCGCCATGACGTTCATCAAGAGCGCGCAATCCTCGGCCGATTTGGCCATAGGCCCGGCCTGATCGAGGCTGGACGCAAAGGCGATCATGCCGTAACGCGAAACCACACCGTAAGTCGGCTTGAGCCCGGTAATCCCGGTCAGCGCAGCCGGTTGCCGGATCGACCCGCCAGTGTCCGTCCCGGTCGCAGCCGGAGCAAGCCTGGCGGCGACAGCGGCGGCGGAACCGCCTGACGAGCCGCCCGGCACTGCGGTGATGTCCCAGGGATTCTTCACCGCGCCGAAATAAGAGGTTTCGTTGGACGAACCCATCGCGAATTCGTCCATGTTGGTTTTGCCCAGACTGACCATGCCGGCATTTTTGAATTGGCTCACCACATGCGCGTCATACGGCGCAACGAAGTTTGCCAGCATTCTGGAACCGCAGGTCGTGCGCCAGCCGTCAGCGCAAAAAATATCCTTGTGCGCAATCGGAATGCCGGTCAGCGTTGCAGCAGCACCCGACGCGATCCGCGCATCGGCAGCGGCCGCCTGGGCCAGGCTCGCCGTTTCATCCACTGTCACAAAGGCATTGAGCACAGGATTGAACCGGGCGATACGGTCGAGGTAGGCGCTCGTCAATTCCACGCTGGAAATTTTTTTCTGCGCTAGCAGCGCGGCCAACTGGGTCAAACTGGCATTAATCATGGTGTTCAGGCACTCGTTATTCGATGACTTGCGGAACCAGATACAGACCCTCGGCGACTTGCGGCGCAATACTCTGGAACTTTTCATGCAGGTCGGGTTCTGTAACGATATCGTCACGCAATCGTTGATTCAAGTCCTGCGCGTGCGCCATGGGTACTACGCCTGTCGTATCAACTGCCTGCATCTGCGCGATCAGATCGAATACGCCGTTGATTTGTTGTTGATATATCGCCGCCTCGTCCTCGCTCACGGCGATATGAGCAAGTCGGGCAACACGTTTGACATCGAGCAAGGTAAGTGACATGGTACGCAAATCTTCACAGGAAACAAGTCCGTTAGGGTATCATACTACGTTTAGGTCAGGCTACTAACCCGCCGAGATGCTTCGCGCCTGGATTCAAATTCCGGTCGAGCGCTCATTAGTCGATTAACTCTACACTTTAACGAATACAACAATCATGTTTGGATCATTACGCGGCTATTTTTCTACTGATTTGGCTATCGATCTGGGAACGGCGAACACCCTGATCTATGTGCGGGGCAAAGGCATCGTTCTGGACGAACCCTCCGTTGTCGCTATCCGGCAGGACGCCAACAGCGCCAAAAAGACCATCCAGGCCGTCGGTCTGGAAGCCAAGCTGATGCTGGGACGCACGCCGGGCAACATCACGGCGATACGGCCGATGAAAGACGGCGTGATCGCCGATTTCACCATCACCGAGCAAATGCTCAAATATTTCATCAAAAAAATCCACGATACCCGGATGTTTCACCCCAGCCCGCGCATTATCATATGCGTGCCCTGCGGCTCGACCCAGGTCGAGCGTCGCGCGATCCGTGAATCAGCCATCGGTGCGGGCGCACGTCAGGTTTATCTCATCGAGGAACCCATGGCGGCGGCCATCGGCGCAGATTTGCCGGTTGCCGAAGCCACCGGCTCCATGGTGGTGGATATCGGCGGCGGCACGACCGAAGTCGGCGTCATTTCGCTAGGCGGCATCGTTTACGCCAACTCGGTACGGGTGGGCGGCGACAAGTTCGACGAAGCGATCATCAACTACATACGCCGCAATTACGGCATGCTGATCGGCGAGGCGACAGCCGAGGCAATCAAAAAAGGCATAGGCTCCGCCTTCCCCGGCTCCGCAGTGCAAGAAATGGAAGTCAAAGGCCGTAATCTGGCCGAAGGCATACCGCGCAGCTTTACCATTTCCAGCAACGAGATACTCGAAGCGCTGACCGACCCGCTCAACAACATCGTCAGCGCGGTCAAATCCGCGCTCGAACAGACCCCGCCCGAACTCGGTTCGGATATTGCGGAAAAAGGCATGGTGCTCACTGGAGGCGGCGCATTGTTGCGCGACCTGGACCGGTTGATGATGGAAGAAACCGGGCTACCGGTCATCGTCGCGGAAGACCCGCTCACTTGCGTCGTACGCGGCTCGGGCCGCGCGCTGGAAGAAATGGACAGACTCTATAGTGTATTCACCCAAGACTCCTGATCCTGCTTAAACGCATTCGTCATGTCCGTGTCCGACCCTCATCTGGCCTTATTCCCGCGCGGGTTAAGCGCGGGAAGCAAGCTGCTGATCTATCTGCTGCTCAGTATCGCCGTGATTACGGCAGATACCGAATTTCATGCCCTGAACCGCTTCCGCGCGGCGGTGAATGTCTTGCTCTATCCATTACAAAATATCGTCCAGACCCCATGGCTGACGTATAACCGGGTCACGAGTTTTTTTGTCAAGCAGGCGCAGTTGCAGCGCGAAAACAGCGCATTGCGGCAGAGCTTTATCCAGTACAGCCTGTCGACGCAGCGCTACGCCATTCTGGAACAGGAAAACCAGCGCCTGCGCACGCTGTTCCGCCTGCAGCAGCACTTGCCGCTGTCGACCCAGGCAGCTGAAATCCTCTCCATACCGCGCGACCCCTATCAGCATCAGTTCACGCTCAACCGCGGCAGTGCGCAAGGCGTGCAAAGCGGACAAGCGATCATCGACGAAACCGGCTTGCTGGGCCAGGTTACGCGGGTCTATCCTTACAGCAGCGATGTAACACTCGTGACCAACAAGGATCAGTCCGTCCCTGTCCTGGTTCAACGCACCGGATTGCGCGCAGTCCTGTTCGGCACCGGCGTGGACGGCCTGACGGAGATCCGTTATCTCCCCCACAATACCGACATACGCAACGGTGACTTGCTGGTCACCTCGGGCCTGGACGGCGTTTATCCGGCGGGATTGGCGGTAGCCCGCGTGATACAGGCCGATACAGGCGGCAGCAGCGCCTTCGCGACCATCTTGTGCAAACCAGTGGGTGCGATTGATTATCACCGTCTGGTGCTGATCGTTGCAACCCCGGCTTCGGACGGGGTAAAACACTGATGCAGTTTGTCCACCCCAAAGGTCCCAGCATGCCGCTATCGCATCGGCGATCGGTCATCGTGGCAAGCCTGTTTATCGCCTTCCTGCTCAACATATCGCCTTGGCCTGTAGCATCCTTGTGGCTACGCCCCGATTTCCTACTGCTCGTCACCCTCTACTGGGTTATTTACCAGCCTGGCAGTTTCGGCATAGGCACCGCCTGGCTGCTCGGATTGCTAGTGGACGTCGCCGACGGCGGGCGGCTTGGCCAACAAGCTCTGGGCTATGCCGTGACGGTTTTTGTGCTGTTGCTATTACAGCGCAGAATGTTCAATTTTCCACCCTGGCAGCAAGCCTTGCCAATTGCGGGCCTGTTGCTGATCCACCAGCTGGTCACGATCCTGGTCGCCACCTTTGTCGGCGACACACGCTATCCGCTCGCGTACTTCGCGTCGATCCTCACCGGCACGGCGTGCTGGCTTCCCTTATGTCTGCTACTCCATCGCCTGCGCACGCCGAATACCGCTGAAGCCAAATGAGTCGGCCCACAGAAATCAAGCACTATCGAACCGAAATTGCCGGTTTCCGCCAGCGCATCCTGATCGCGGCGGGATTCGTCGTGATCCTGTTCATGATATTGCTAGCGCGTTTCTTCTACATCCAGGTCATCGAACATCAACATTATTTCGCACTGGCCGAAAGCAACCGGATTTCGCTCCTGCCCATTGCGCCCAATCGCGGCATCATCCTCGATCGCAACGGCGTCGTTCTGGCGCACAATTATTCCGCCTATACACTGGAACTCACGCCCGCAAAAATCGACGACCTCGACGCCACTATCGATCAGCTGTCGAAACTGGTGACCATTACCGCGGCCAATCGCAGACAATTCGACAAAATGCTTGCCGAGAGCCGCAACTTCGATACCCTGCCGC
>DAICZK010000229.1:489-760 GCA_027311185.1 Sulfuriferula sp. | reverse complement strand
GGATTCTCCTACGGCGACGTGCTGGGTGCGGGCGAGGGGTGGGCAAAATCCATCCTGTTCAACCCGAGGGCACGCGACGAGTTTGAAGCCTTCTTCAAGCGCAGCGATACCTTCGCATTGGGCGTGTGCAACGGCTGCCAGATGATGAGCAACCTGCACGAGATCATCCCCGGTGCCGAGAACTGGGCGCACTTCGCGCGCAACCAGTCGGAACAGTTCGAGGCGCGCTTCGTCATGGTGGAAGTGCAGCAGACGCCTTCCATCCTGTTCG
>DAICZK010000229.1:0-479 GCA_027311185.1 Sulfuriferula sp. | reverse complement strand
TCGACGGCATGGTCGGCAGCCGCATGCCCATCGTCGTCGCGCACGGCGAAGGCTATGCCGACTTCGGCAACGCCAAGCGCCTGCATGACGTACAACCTCTGGTCACGCTGCGTTATGTCGATCACTACGGTAAACCGACGACGACCTATCCGCTCAACCCCAATGGCTCACCGCAAGGCATTACCGGACTCACCACGCCGGACGGCCGCTTCAGCATCATGATGCCCCACCCGGAGCGCGTGTTCCGTGCGGTGCAGAACTCCTGGTATCCGAAGGAGTGGCAGGAGAACGGCGCATGGCTGCGCATGTTCCAGAATGCAAGGAAGTGGGTGGGGTAGGGTTGACATACCCATATTGGGTAGTAAGATGCCCAATATGGGCATAAGAGCTAAAACTTCCGCTGCCATCCAGCACACCAGTTTATCTGCTGCGCTGTTTTCAAATACACAGCAGCGTGTGCTGGGATTATTGTTTGGGCA
>DAICZK010000228.1:342-772 GCA_027311185.1 Sulfuriferula sp. | reverse complement strand
GGCGTGAGCGGTAGTCCAGGCAACGGATACTTCTTTTACTTTGACAGCTTCGGATCCTACTCTGGAGTACAGGAGATCAACTACAGGTACTATTATGGCCAGACGAACCCCATAATGTTTATTCATTCCGGCAATGTCAGTGCTGTCCCCGAACCCGGCGAATGGGCGCTGATGGTTGCTGGTCTGGGTTTGACGGGTTTTATGGTAGGTCGCAAAAAGTCTGCATAAGTTAAGCACTGCCTAAAGCCACAGAGGGTTGATTCCCTTTGTGGCTTTTTATTGACCCATAAACGGGAATATTTTCAGTCTGAGGTTCCACTTGTGGCACACTGTGAACGCTAGCCCGAAGCACCACACAGCGGACATAAAACATTGTTGAAATATAGCATGTAATGCCCGCTAAATTTCAACTCCGGACCATGAATTAGAG
>DAICZK010000228.1:0-332 GCA_027311185.1 Sulfuriferula sp. | reverse complement strand
ATTATCTGTCCATCACTGTGCAGCGCATGAGCGACTGGTTCCTGATGCAAACCGGTCACTGGAGTGTAGAATGTCTGACAGTAAGCAGTCTGCCAAGCAGTCAGATGCCACGGGCTGTTTTCTGGCTGCAAATCTTGATACCACATAGTTCAGCCAATACAAAGCCTGCGTATTCCAGACCAACCTGGACACTGATTCCATGCCAAACTGGACAGTGATTCCAGCGCAAACTGGACACTGATTCCACGGCAAAGTGGACAGTGATTCCAGCGCAAACTGGACAGTAAAAATAGTAACGTAGCGCGCGGGATAACCGTGGCACTCTCGGAGAT
>DAICZK010000227.1 GCA_027311185.1 Sulfuriferula sp. | reverse complement strand
GCATTATTTCCTGCATTGTCGGTCTGATACTCGGTTTTCGGGAACTGATCGTGTACCACGAAGCCAGTATCTGGCTTGCCATGGTTCCTGCCAGTTTTCTCGGCCTTTTGACAGGAGTCGTCATTATCCTGTTTTCAAAACCGTAAACAACTGCTATAATGCACAGCTTATGTGACGTCACGCATGGTTTCGGCTGATCGCTAAAATTCAGGGTCGGTTTGGCATGTCCGCCAAAAGCAGATTGCCAGCGTGAACATCGTCACCATCGTCTAGAGGCCTAGGACACCGCCCTTTCACGGCGATAACACGAGTTCGAATCTCGTTGGGGACGCCAAACAAAACAATGGCTTGCAGAGATGTAAGCCATTTTATTTTGTCCGTGCGTAATCTGTGTATTCAAAATTTACCGTACAATAAGTCAGATCGCCACTACTCAACGATTTATATGAGCCAACGGGCATAAATCAGTAGCACCCATGCTGAAGAAGCGAAACTGTAACCAGAAAGTGGCCGGGCTTTGAATCGGAAAAAACATTGCGGGCACTTGATTCAAGTGTCCGTCATTTTTGATAATTTTCCTGGGTCAGAATTTGAGAACAATCCCAACTGAAGCCAGCGAAAGCGCTATACGAGGGGGATTGGAAATTCCATAAGCGCTATATATGTCGTAAGAACCAAAATTTTCATATTGAGCTCGAATGGCAAAACTCTTACTCAATTCATATTGAACACCGGCTCCATACGTCACAGAATTTTTAATTTGTCTGCTTATGGGCACGCCATTAACTGAGATACCTTGCATGACTGCGCCCGTAGTATTCGAATTTGCATGGT
>DAICZK010000226.1:606-841 GCA_027311185.1 Sulfuriferula sp. | reverse complement strand
CCCTGCTGGCTTCTGGTCGGCTGGCGGGTCGGCGTCAGGAGAACGGATATTGGGAAGTTCTTTACCCGTATTCCTTCACGTTCGGCACACGTGGGCCGAGTTTGAAGAGGCAGCAGAGGCCACCGAAAAGGCCGAAATCATCCACGGAAAAGTCGGCATTGAGGGCGGTATGAATCGACAAATTTACTTTACAGGAGCTTGGAAAATCATGAACATGCTAAAACTCGGTACAGTT
>DAICZK010000226.1:0-596 GCA_027311185.1 Sulfuriferula sp. | reverse complement strand
GCCCAGAAGGTAAACATTGCTATGCTTCTTTGAGCACTCACGCTAAGGTATTTTAGACACCCATCAGCGAAAACTCGGAATTTACATACTTACAACTATAGAGTGGAATCACTTCTTTAGCTCCTGCGGAAGTGTCACAGAAAGCGTCACAAATAATAAAAAAGCCAGCTAATGCTGGCTGATTTATTTCGGTAACCAATTGGTTCTATTGGTCGGGGCGGGGAGATTCGAACTCCCGACCCCTTGCACCCCATGCAAGTACGCTACCAGGCTGCGCTACGCCCCGAACTGTTGAATTATAGCAGAGCTCTATACTTTCCTTGAAGCGGTTTTAAGAAATTCACGCAGTTAAGCATGCAGCAGCGAGATAATTTCACGCAGTTCGCGTTTGAATGCATTCACGTTGAAAGCGTTGGAAACATTCTGCGACTTTTCTTCCTGATTCATGGCATGCTGATCCAGGCGGCTACGCGCACCGCTGATGGTAAAACCTTCTTCGTAGAGCAACTGCCGGATACGACGAATAAGCAGTACTTCGTGGTGCTGGTAATAACGGCGATTGCCACCGCGCTTGACCGGTTTGAGCTGGGTGAATT
>DAICZK010000225.1 GCA_027311185.1 Sulfuriferula sp. | reverse complement strand
AATTTCAGGAAAAATTGGCGAGCAACGTGATTTGCTGTTAATTTAGATGCCTGCGCGGGCCATTGAGTGAGAAAATAAGCCCATGAGAAACAATATTTATCGTTACGATCCCGATTACGACGATCAACCCTATACCCCTGGATTACGATGTGGACCCGGTGACGGCTGGCCCGATGCTGCTAGACGCCCTGCTGTTTATCAAGGTCAAGGCCAATCTCGATAGCAGCCTGAGTTTGCGCCACTCTTGCAGAGAAGACGTGTGCGGGTCGGATGGCATGAATATCAACGGGCGCAACGGCCTGGCGTGCATTACGCCGCTGTCCGCCCTGGCTGAATCCGTTACCGTGCGTCCGTTGCCGGGTTTGCCGCCGATAGCCGCGACGAGGCGGGCGCTTCGCGATTGGAGGATCTGCAGGACACCTATCGTTTGTTTCGTTGTCACGGGATCATGAATTGCGTGGCGGTCTGTCCCCGAGGATTCAATCCGACCGCAGCCATAGGTGCGATAAAAGTGTGGATGCTGGCGCGTGAGAGATCGGGATAGGCGACATGATGCCGACCGAGAATCAGCTGCGCTGGCAGTGCTGCCGCGGCATGCTCGAACTCGACACGTTGCTGCTGGCATTTTTGACGACAGAGTTCGCGTTGCTGACTCCGTCGTTGCAGCAAGCATTTGTGGATGTGTTGGCGCAGGACGACATGGCACTGTGGGATGTGATACAGAATTGCAAAAATAACTACAATAGCCGGCATGATGACGGCATATTTACCGCATTACGCAGCTTACTCAAAATTAAGGAAAGCAGAAATGACAGTTCCCACCAAAGTAACCCTGACCTTTGATAATGAGCAGCCGCCTATTGAGTTGCCAGTACTTGCCGGCAAC
>DAICZK010000224.1 GCA_027311185.1 Sulfuriferula sp. | reverse complement strand
CTCTTTATCCACGGCAATGACATTTCCAGCCGCAGTCCCACTGCCTGAGCCCAAAGTCGCTTTCAATATCTTGATCGTTGTCTCTCCAAATTGTGCATAAGCGGTCGGAAACGGAAAATATCCACGTACGGCCAGTTCCAGTTGCTTCGCTTCCTTCGTCCAGTCCAGTTGTCCTTCTGTTTTGGTCAGTTTGGCCGCATAGGTTGCCTGTTGCGAGTTTTGCTGTTCCGGATGCAGGTTGCCCAGTTCCAGATCTTGCAGGGCTTCGATAATGGCCTGCGCTCCCAGTTCGGCTAGTTTGTCGTGCAAGCTCTGCGCGGTATCAATTGCCTCGATCGTACACACCTTCTTTACCAGCATATCGCCCGTATCCAGGCCTTCATCCATCTGCATGATGGTGATGCCGGTTTCGGTGTCCCCCGCGAGGATAGCCCGTTGTATCGGCGCCGCGCCGCGCCATCGCGGCAACAGTGAGGCATGAATGTTCAGGCAACCGTGTCGTGGCAACTGCAATACCGCTTTTGGCAAAATCAGACCATATGCCGCAACTACCATTACATCAGCATCGAATCGGGCGATGGTCTGTTGGATCTCCTCATTTTTCAGAGTGGGGGGTTGCAGGACCGGCAGTCCATGCTGCAGTGCGAGCTGTTTTACCGGACTGGCATTCAGGTGCATACCGCGGCCCGACGGTCGATCTGGCTGGGTAAGCACAGCTACGATGTTATGTTGTTTGACCAGAGCAGCCAATGCGCTGGCCGCAAACTGCGGTGTTCCGGCGAATATGATATTCACGGTTTCGGTAGTTAGAACGTCTCGCGCCGTTGTTTTTTCAACTTGGCGCGAATACGTGTTTGTTTAAGATGCGAAAGATGTTCGACAAAGACC
>DAICZK010000223.1 GCA_027311185.1 Sulfuriferula sp. | reverse complement strand
ACTGTGTCATGACCTGATTGTGGAAGTGCAAAAAGGCATACCCGCACCGTTGAATTACGCACCCGGCGGACATAAACCCTATCCCAAATCCATCTGCACCTCGCTCAACCACCAGATATGCCACGGTGTCCCCAGTGACAAAGCCCTGAAGAATGGCGACATCGTCAACCTGGACATCACGGTCATCAAAGACGGTTATCACGGCGACAGCAGCCGTATGTTCTATGTGGGCGAGCCGTCGATACAGGCCAGAAGACTGTGCGAAGCGACCTATCAGGCGATGTGGCGGGGTATCCGCGTGGTCAAATCGGGTGCCTATCTGGGCGACGTGGGACACGCGATTCAGAGCTTCGTCGAACCGATGGGCTACAGCGTGGTGCGCGAATTCTGCGGTCACGGCATCGGGGTGCGTTTTCACGAAGAACCGCAAGTACTCCATTACGGCCGTCCCAAGACCGGGCTCAGGTTGGAATCCGGCATGATCTTCACCATCGAACCGATGATCAACGCGGGCAAAAAAGACATCAAGCAATTGGGTGACGGCTGGACCGTGGTCACCAAAGACCACAGCCTGTCCGCGCAATACGAACACACCATCCTGGTGACCGATACCGGCTTTGAAGTACTGACCGTTTCCGATGGCTGCCCGCCCCCTCCCAACAGCTGATATCGCCCTGCTGCGTAATGCGTTACGCCAAGACCGCGCCGACCTGGAACACGACTACCTGCAACATGGCAAAGTAGCGCGTCTGCTGGGCGCGCACAGTCGATTGATCGACCAATATCTGCGCGGGGTTTGGGATGCGCTTGCACTGCCGGAAGACATCGCCTTGGTGGCAGTGGGCGGCTACGGGCGCGCCGAGCTCTATCCAAAATCAGACATCGATCTGCTGATACTGTTGTCCGCAGAACCCGACGAGTCCCTGCAACTCAAACTGTCCAATCT
>DAICZK010000222.1 GCA_027311185.1 Sulfuriferula sp. | reverse complement strand
ACCGCGCCTTCACAAAAGCTCCTTACAAAACAAAATCCTGCGCGATCATCACGCGAATTTATGAAAAGATCGGGTTAACGCTCTTTCGCGATAGCGTTCCTCGTAATAATCCTGACCTTGGTCGGTATATTCCTCACCCTTTGTGAGCATGGTGTAGAGCAATCGTAAGGCCGGAAAGACTTGACCTCACGTTGAACGAGACCAAGACCCGCATAGTGGATGCAAGGCAGGATAGCTTCCATTTCCTGGGTTTTGCAATCAGGGTGAGCCGTGGATTGAGGACGGGAAAAAGTTATCCGCATGTCTGCCCTGCGCCGAAATCTCTTGTAAAAATCAAAGATCGTATAACGCAATTGACTGCACGAGAGCGCACGCCAATACCGTTAGGAGATATTATCGGGAGTGTGAATGCTACCCTTCGCGGGTGGTCGAACTACTTCCATTATCGCAATTCTAATGGCATGCTCGAAAAGGTGAAAACGCATGCAGAAGAACGTTTGCGCACTCACCTGATGAAACGGCACAGGGTCAAAGATCGGGGGATCGGCCGTGGCCGCTTTCCGAGCCAGCAGCTTTATACGAAATATGGGCTATACAAAATTCCGACAGCAGCGGGCTGGAAAACGGCGCATGTCTTGGCGTGAAGAGCATCGGAAAGCCGTGTGCGTTAATAGCGCATGCACGGTTTGATGAGGGAGGGCAGGCGAAAGCCTGTTCTCTACTCTACCATTTAAATTCACTCCAACGGCATTATTCGGCTGTTGATCATAATGATGACTTCCGGTGATTCGTTTAGTTGCCTCTCGCCAAATACACTTGCACAGATTTTCCCTGACCCACTGATTTTCCTTGGGATAATAGCCGTATGTCGTGGTTGCCGCATTTCCCTAATGTTAGCTTCGGCTGTCTTTTAGGTCCCATTTAGTAGGTCTATTTTTCGATTAACCCATACACCACATGGAGCAAATGGCGCATGTTCCTTTACAA
>DAICZK010000221.1 GCA_027311185.1 Sulfuriferula sp. | reverse complement strand
GGGTTGCGACTTCCGTTGCCTGCGCCACCGATGCGCGCTGAATGGTGATATTGCTGGTCATAATATCGGTCCAATCGGGTCTGAATTCCTCGACTCGGGGGTTTTTACCACTTTTATTCTTGCTCCCGACGGGTGCCAATGATTCCGGCAGCAGGTCCGCGCTCCGTATGGACTATCGCCACCAAAAGCCGATTCTCACGGGAAACACCGAAAGTCGGCATACGTTTTTCGCCCACCGAATGATCTGGATCGGAAAGTGTGAGCGCAAAGGGGTCGCCAAAAATAGAAGCAGCCTTTGGAGCCGCGCCGCATGACGACATGGCTATCGGATTGGCGAATTTTCGTAAAACCCAATCGTTCAAGTGCCCGAACTGCCGTGGCACCGGAGACATGCGGTAGCTTAGGCACATGCGGGAACGTTGAACATCGTGACCAGTGGATGCCCAGGCGCAGGTAGAGGAAACTCGGACAGATAGAGTGCTGTTGCCTCGGTTAAGTTGACAATAGCCTCATCAACTGTTTCCCCTTGGGTCGTCGTGGCGGTTTCGCGATTGAGGGCAACACATCCACCTTCTTCAACAGGGGTAAGAACCGCAGTTAATTCCATGACCGTGACTCCGAGGGCCGCAAAAGCTAATTATCGTGCATTCTGAGTGTGTGTGTCCAACGAAAAAGCTCAGGGGCACGCGGTTTCATCATGCATCCCCTAGCGCGTCGGGTTGGGCAGTGCCGCCGGGGTGGGCCGTAGATGAAGGTAGGTTGGTGCTCTGCCGCCCGGCAGCCACGAGTTTCTGTACAAAATCATGCCTGCGCTCGCCCAGCGCATACGAGTCGATCGCGCCACGGCTGATCCGTGACGCCGCTGACGGCTGCAAAAGTAGGGATATCAGAACGGTCAACAAAGGTACTACACTCAACAAGTCGTCCGTATACGGTGTCAGCTCCTCGACCGAGCCGCTGTATTTACCGGCAGTGCGGAGTTGTGCGACGAAATCTGCCATCACGCCACGGCGTCCCGCGACTCTCGCACGTTCGAGCAGTCCCGGAATGCCCAGTCGCGTGCGCACGCCCTCGGCTCCTGTCAACAGAGTGCCGGTACACTCGTTCAGCGC
>DAICZK010000220.1 GCA_027311185.1 Sulfuriferula sp. | reverse complement strand
GTTTGGGTGTCGCGCTGATAGGCGGCCTGATAAATACCGCCTTTTTGCGCTGCGAGTTGGGATTCCAGCGCCAGGTATTGTTGCGGGGTGGTACCCAGTGCCTGCGCTTCGGCGGTGCGGGTTTGCACCATCTGCGCGGCCTGGTTGTAGGCGTTGTAAATGCCGGTGACCGAATTTAACAGCTGTTGCGAACTGGCGATGGTATTCTGATAAGGCGCTATTGTCTGCGCGATGACCGCGGCCGGGGCGTTGGTCAGATTCTGATAGGAGTTGACCAGTTGCTGCGCCCGCGTGATCTGCGCGGTAATCTGGTTGGCTACCTCTTGCGCCTGCACCGCGCCGCTATACACCAGCCTGCCGTAATTAAGCTCTTGCGTAAATTCCGTCGCCCCGCCGTTGCCGGCCACGGTTCCGGAAAATGCCGGTTGGATCGAGGCAAGACTCAAAATGCATAGCATCCTGAACAATTTAGATAACACGGCTCATTTCCTCCCGGTAATTTTCCTTCCAGTCCGCCTTGCCCGAATCGTAATGGCGCTGAAAAACCGACTGCGCGAGCAAGTCCGAACGCACTATCGCGAGCGAGGCCGGATCGATCACCATGACGGCTTTCCTGAAAACGCCAGGCTGCTGGATGAAGTAGTCGCGCTTTTGCGTGCCTGCGGCTATCTGGGCGACCTGATCTTCATGCAGGCCGAATTGATCCGCGTAGAGCGGAAACAGCTGCGCGGACATCGCGTTGGTGTTTGGCAAATAAATGCGGGTCTGGATATTATCGCGCAGACTGGAAAACACCCTGGAATCGGCGAGATCCTCGAGCGACTGGGTCGCCATGACCAATTGTGCGGCGAATTTGGCAAAGGTTTTGGTCCAGTCGCGGATTTTCTGTTCGAAATAGGAGTTTTCGAGCATGAACCAGCACTCTTCTATATAAATGAGCGTCGGAACCACGCCTTCATCCGCGTTGCCTTCGCGCAGCAACTTATAAATTCTGAAAAAGGCATAGTCCATAAAGGCGCGCGCGACGTGATCCTTTTGCAGGATTTCACCCATTTCTATGCAGCAGAAATCGGAGATTGAAAAGGTATCCTCGATGTTGTCGAAATAGTGCGCGAGCTGACCCTGGCCGACCCAGGCATCCAGTTCGTTTTGCAAGGTAGGCGAGAGGATGGAATGCAAGTGCCC
>DAICZK010000021.1 GCA_027311185.1 Sulfuriferula sp. | reverse complement strand
CGGAGCATGCAAATGCAAGCGCAACACATAAGTATGCCCGTGAATTCGTCGCCGCGGGTCGCCCTCGGGGGCGTATTTCAAACGTACGGCGCTATCGAGCGGCATGTCTTTCCAGATGCGATAATGCGTGCCGTCAAAATGCGCACCACAGCTCGCGGTCTCATAGACTGTCACCCGCGACAGCGCCGCGAGTTGCGGCTTGAGGCGCTGCCATATCCAGCTCGACATCAATTCGCTGGTGGGGTTGCCCAGGCCCGGGAGGTCGTTGAGACAGGAAAAATCGAGTTCCTTGTGTAGCGGCGCCCAGACTGCATCGAGAAGGTCGTAATCGATCGGGTTTTCCCGCGCGCCGGCTGCCCCGGCAGCGTGCAGCACGATCTTGAAGCCGTGGCCGTGCATCCGCCCGCACTTGTGCCCCGGCCCGACGTTGGGCAAGCGGTGCGCCGATTCGAACGCGTATTTGCGCCAGATGTGCGCCTGGCCGTCGCTGGCGAGATCCGCGCCGGCATCACACGTGCTCCTGATACCGACGCTGTAGACGCCAGGCAAATCCAGACGCTCACGCAGCCAGCACGCCAATTGCTCGTCGGCTGGCTGTTCGAGCAATGTGTTGAGGTGCGCGTAATCGAGGGGCTCGACGGCTTGCGCGAGATGCGCGCGCAACGCGGCGAGCTCAGCGCCGCGATAGCCGCCCCAGGCCGCGGGTAGCGCCGCCCGCACCTGCGCGACGAAGCTGTGGCCATGCAAGCCGTTAGCTCGATGATCGGGCGGCAGCCGGGTAATCCGACGCGCTGCCTCGAAACCCTCTGACGCGGCAAAAAATAGCCGTTCGGTCATGGCACGTCCCTGCGACGTGCCGTCATGCATTTATCCATCATCGTTTTTCCTGTCTCGCAAAGAGACTGATTCTTCGAATTATACGTTAGAAGGCGCAAGCGGAGTTTGCGCCGCCGTTTCTTTCTCGGCCAGACTTGCGTCTAAAATCGCTTGGGATAACGCCGCCTGGGCCGTCTCCATCGCCTGCCACGCCGCGGCATCATGAATATTATGCGCGCTGAATATCGCCCCGAGCGCATGATGATAGGCGCAATGCAAATCAACCAGAACGCTCTCGTCGCCATGACCGAGCCGGCTCAATCTGCCGTGCCCGCGGCACTGCCGGTCATCCGCAAGCGCGCTGCGATCGAGCACCAGCGGGTTGGTCAGTAATATTCTTTTCATCGCCGCATGAGCCGCCATTTGCGAAGCGTAAAGACCAAAAAGACTCGCGGGACGCGGGGCCGTGTCGGGTGCGTGGCCCGACAGAAATTGCTGCAATTGGGCCAACGGCAGGGGACACGATATGCCATAACCCTGCAGATAAGGCACCTTGATCGTGAGCATGGCATCCAGGATATCGGTGGTTTCCACGCCTTCCACCACCAGGTCCAGCTGCAGTTCCGCCGCCAGATCCTGAATGGTGCGCACAAAATGCAAATCCTGCGGCCGCTGTTCGAGCGTACGAACGAATCCTTGATCCAGTTTGATCTCGTCGATGGGTAACTCCTTGAGCCGGAGCAAGGAAGCATAAGCGCTGCCCACATCGTCCAGAGCGAGCCTGATACCCAGCGCCTTGATGTCGTGGAGGATCGATAACGCACTATTGCACTCGAGGAAATCGCCGCTCTCCAGTATTTCCAGCGTAATACGCGCCGGATCGAAGCCGCTGGCTTCTATTATGCCTTGCAGGCACGTCACGCAATCGCCGCAAATTGATTCGGGCGCGACGTTAAAGGAAACCCACAACGACCATCCCAGCGCATCCAGCCGCGCCAGATCCTGCAACGCCTGTGTCAGAACCATGCGGCTAAGATCGGCGTTGTCCGCGCCCGTTATCTCGGGCAAGAACTCCGCCGGATAAATAATTCGGCCATCCCCGGCGCGCAGCCGCGCCAGCGCCTCCACGCCAACAATCTTGCCGGAACGGTGCTCCAGAATAGGTTGATACCAGACTTCCAGACACCGTTCATCCAGCAGGCGTTGCACCGGCGTACGCAACACCTGCTGCCCGCCCAGAAACGCCCAAGGCGTTTTCCGGTCAGCCTTGTGAGCCTTGCTTGCATACAACGCCTGATCGGCATGGCGCAACAGCTGTTCGCTCGTCGCATCCTGTCCGAACGGGTAGATGCATACGCCCATGCTGGCGCTTACCTGAACGGCTGTGCCGTTACTCAAGTTCACCGGGGCGTTAATGGTGGCCTCCAGCTTGGGAAACAAGCCGGCGAGATCTTCTGCGGCGTCAAGATCTTCTATCACCAGAACGAATTCATCACCCCCCAGCCGTGCGGCGACATCGGTTTTACGCAAGGACTCCGGCAATCGCTTGCCCAGCGCGACCAGCACTTCGTCCCCCGCATCGTGGCCATAAGTATCGTTGATAGGCTTGAAATTATCCAGATCGATCAGGCAGACAGCAAAAAGTTTATTGTGCCGTTGCGCGTTCGCCATCGCCAGATTGATCCGGCTTTCGAGCAGGCGGCGATTGGGCAGGCCGGTGAGATGATCGTACAAGGCCAGATATTGCAGATCTTCCTTCTGCTTTTTATCGTCCGAAATATCGGAAAAGTGAACGACGTAATGGCCGACACCTCCATCTCGATTGCGAGTGGCCGAAATTTGCATCCATTGCAGATAAATCTCGCCGTTTTCACGACGATTATGGATCTCGCCTTCCCAATACCCGTCTCGCCGTATCGTCGCCCACATCTGTTGATAAAAGGCGACATTCTGGTGGCTGGATTTAAGAAACGCCGGATTTTTACCGATTGCCTCGGCGGCGGTATAACCGGTAATCGATTCGAAAGCGCCTTGAACGCTGAGGATACGATGTCGGGCATCAGCAACAAAACCGCCGCCCCGTACTTCAGGGATAGTCCCGGACTCATTCAGCAATCCCGAGTTACGGCTTTCCTGATCATTTCCATGACTATCTGGACGCATATCTGACTATCTGTTTTTTTTGTATTATACAATTGCGCAATTATACAAGCATCTGTTCAGAACGCGGAAAAAATCGTCTGGCTGCCAATCGTCCCCGACGCAACCCTTCATGATTTTGACGACAGGGATATGCGAACGAGATCATTCGTAAAACAAACAACAGCCGACGTGTGTTTAACCCATGTTGACAATGCGTATATAATGCAAATAATCTGAACATATAAAAGCACAAAACACTATTGAACCTGCACGGCAAAGCAGAAGTACGCGCGATGTAATATTCACGCCGCCTTAGGCGGACACTTCCACCCAGGAAAACTGGCGCGAAACTGCGGATAATTATGACAAAACCATCTGCTCCACCGAATGCCCCCGCGCGGATTGCGATCAGTGTCGGTGTAATCGTACTGGTCGCCGAGCTGTTGATCGTGCTGCTGATCGATTTATTCCAGCCATCCTTTAAGAGCGGCTCGTCGTTCCTGTGGAAAGTCGTCGATCCCGTCCTGCTGGTCGCTATTCTATCGCCCGCGCTCTATTATCTCGTTTTCAAGCCCTTGCGCGAACAGCAAACGACGCTCGAGAAACAGCTTGATGCCCTGCGCCAGAACGAACAGTTGGCGGCATTGATCGAAGCTATCCCCGACGCGGTTTTCCTGAAGGACAAGGACAACCGCTGGCAGATCATCAACGAACCGGCGAAACAGCTTTTCCAGTTACACGATCTGCCCTGGCAAGGCAAAACCGAACTCGAACTGGCCGCACTGCATCCTGCTTTCCGCGCGGTTCACGAGGCCGGTCTGGCGAGCGACGAGCAGGCGTGGCGACACGGCGGGCTATCGGTGGGCGAGGAACGCATCATCGGGAAAGACGGCCAGTACGTGATCATCGAAACCCGCAAAGTGCCGATCGTCGATCGCGACGGGCAACGCAAG
This sequence comes from Sulfuriferula sp., assembly GCA_027311185.1. Taxonomy (GTDB): domain Bacteria; phylum Pseudomonadota; class Gammaproteobacteria; order Burkholderiales; family Sulfuriferulaceae; genus Sulfuriferula. The sequence continues at coordinate 12,018 of DAICZK010000021.1, read as the reverse complement.
GGGCTCGTCATCATCGGACGCGACATCACCGAGCACAAACGCGCCGAGCAGGAGCTGCGCATCGCCGCTACGGCTTTCGAGACGCGGGAAGGCATCCTGATTACAGACGAGAACAAACGTATCATCCGGGTCAACCGCGCCTTTACCCATCTGACCGGCTACAGTGCCGCGGAAGCGATAGGGCAAACTCCCGCCATACTACGGTCGGAGCGGCAGGACGATGCCTTTTATCGCGGTATGTGGGCGGCGGTCAGCCGCGACAAATACTGGCAGGGCGAAATCTGGAACCGGCGCAAGAACGGCGAAATCTATCCGGAATGGCTGACCATCACCGCCGTCACCGGTGCAGACGCGCAGATCACAAATTACGTCGGCATGTTTTCCGACATCACGCGATACAAGGAAGCTGACGAACAGATGCATCAACTGGTGTTCTATGATCCGCTCACCCGGCTGCCCAACCGCCGTCTGTTGCAGGACCGTTTGCAGCAGGCGCGGACCCGCAGCTTACGCCACAAGACCCGGGGCGCGATCCTGTTCATCGACCTCGACCATTTCAAGGCACTCAACGACACCCATGGTCACGACGTCGGCGATCTGCTGCTAATAGAAATCGCCAAGCGGCTACAGGATTGTGTGCGCAGCGGCGATACGGTGGCGCGGCTGGGCGGCGACGAATTCGTCGTCGTGCTCGGCGACCTCTCCGACGATATCCAACTGGCGGCCTCGGTAGCACAGGAGATTGGAGAAAAGATCCTGACCGCCATCAATCAGCCGTGTCACCTCAACGGCCCCGAATATCGCAGCACATCGAGTATCGGCATCAATCTGTTCCAAGGCAACGAAATCGCAATGGAGGATCTGCTCAAACACGCCGACGCCGCCATGTATCAGGCCAAAACCTCAGGCCGCAACGCGCTGCGATTTTTCGATCCCTCCATGCAACAGGAACTGGCGGCGCACGCCGCGCTAACACAAGACCTGCGCCAGGCACTCTCGCGCCAGGAATTCAAACTCTATTACCAAACCCAGATCGACGAGCGCGGCGTGATAGGCGCGGAGGCATTACTACGCTGGCAACATCCGGTGCGCGGGCTGATCCCGCCCAGGGATTTCATCGCGCTCGCCGAAGAAACCGGTCTTATCGTGCCGATAGGCGCGTGGGTTCTGCAAACGGCGTGCACGCAGCTCAAACAATGGGAAGGCAGTCCGCATACCAACCAGCTGCAACTATCGATCAACATCAGCGCGCGGCAGTTCCGGGAAACCGACATGGTTGAACAAGTGCTTGAAATACTGAAAGAAACCGGCATTGATCCACTCAAGCTCAAATTCGAGCTGACCGAAAGCCTGATCGAGGAAAACGTCAGCGACAGTATCGACAAAATGCAGCGGTTACGCAACGCCGGCATACGATTTTCAGTCGATGACTTCGGTACCGGGCAAGCCTCACTGACGCATCTCAAACGCCTGCCGCTCGATCAGATCAAGATCGACGAGAGTTTCATACGCGACAGCGCTACCGACCCGAACGACGCGGCGATTATCCGCACCATTATCGGAATGGCCGCCAACCTGGGACTGGGCATCATTGCCGAGGGCGTGGAAACCGAACAGCAGCGCGAGTTTCTCGAACGCAGCGGCTGCCGCACGTTTCAGGGTTACCTGTTCGGAAAACCCATGCCACTCAAGGAGTTTCAGAATACGCTGCCCGATCTGCCGCTGTAATATCGCGGCTAAAACGGCACAGAGTGCTTTTTCTTGACGCACTGGTTTATAATAAGCGCCTCATATGCCCCTGTGAGGCCTGATTAATGCAAAGAACCATGCTGAAGTCCAAGCTGCACCGCGTCCGCGTCACGCAATCCGAGCTGCACTATGAAGGCTCCTGCGCGATAGACGATACGCTGCTTGAAGCGGCGGATATCCGCGAATACCAGCAGATCGACATCTACAACGTCAGCAACGGCGAGCGTTTCAGCACTTACGCCATTCGCGCCGCGCGCGATTCCGGCACGATTTCGGTGAACGGCGCGGCAGCCCATAAGGCCGATCCGGGCGATATCCTGATCATCGCTGCGTTCGCCGTTTATGACGAACGGGAACTGGAAAAATACGCCCCGCAACTAGTCTATGTTGACGAAGCCAACTGTATCAAAGACCTGCGCCAGCACATTGCCGTTCAGGGTGCGCAGGATTAGCCCTGCTCGCGGCTGGCTTAACGCTACGCCTACAAGTCTGACCCCCTGAGCGGGTCGCGGTAGCGGGTAGGGTCGGCGATTTCTGCCTGATGAAATCCTTCCCGCCGCAACCGGCAGGCATCGCATACCCCGCATGCCCGCCCGGCGCTATCGGCCTGGTAGCACGAAACCGTCATCGCGTAGTCCACGCCCAGGCTTGTGCCCAACTGGATGATCTGGGCTTTGGACAAATGTTGCAGCGGCGCATGGATATGCAGCTTCTTACCTTCTACGCCGGCCTTGGTCGCCAGATTCGCCATGGTTTCGAAGGCAGCGATGTATTCGGGCCGACAATCGGGATAGCCCGAATAATCCACCGCGTTAACGCCGATAAAGATCGCCCGGCTGTTCAACACTTCCGCCCACGCCATGGCGATGGACAGCATGATGGTATTACGCGCAGGCACATAGGTCAAAGGAATGCCGACGCCCAGGGTTTCGGGCACTTGCAGCGCCGGATCGGTCAGCGCGGAGCCGCCGAACATCGCCAGATACATATGGAACACTCTGTGCTCGACGACCTTTTGCGCCGTTGCGAGCTGTGCGGCAGCATCGAGTTCAGCTCGATGGCGCTGACCATAATCAAAACTCAGCGCATGACAGACGTAACCCTCGCCTTGCGCGAGTGCGAGGATGGTTGCGGAATCCAGTCCGCCCGAAAGCAGCACGACGGCGTGTTCAGGCGTATTCATCAATGCCCCGCCGCGTCGTGCCATAAAATTTTATGCAATTGCAGTTGCAGTCGCACCGGCAAACGGTCGCGCAGTATCCACTCCGCCAGATCCGTCGCGCCACTGCCGTGTACGGGAGAGAACAAAACCGGGCAGCGCTCATTCAACCGGCGCTCGGCCAGCACTTCGCACGCCCAGAGATAATCGGCCGCATCGGTAATTACAAATTTAACCTCGTCGTGCCCGGTCAGGCAAGCCAGATTTGCCCAGCGATTTTTACTGACTTCGCCCGACCCTGGTGTTTTGATATCGACGATACGCGAGACACGCGTGTCAACGTCGCTGATATCCAGTGCACCGCTGGTTTCGAGCGAGACGTCGTAACCGGCGTCGCAGAGCGCTGCTAACAATACCAGTGCATGCTTCTGCGCCAGTGGCTCACCGCCCGTCACGGTCACATAGCGCGGCTGATAGACCGCCACTTGTGCAAGGATGTTCGCCAGATCGAGACTTTCACCGCCGTGGAAAGCATAAGCGGTGTCGCAATAGCCACAGCGCAGCGGGCACCCGGTCAAACGCACGAATACCGTCGGCAACCCGGTACGACTGGTCTCGCCTTGCAGCGAATAGAAAATTTCGCTGATACGCAAACTTGGCTCAACGCTCACTGCAGCAGTTCCAGCCGTTTCCGCGCCAGGTCCGTGGCGGGCGCCGAGGGATATTTGGCAATGATGGCTTGCAGAGTCTGACGCGCCGCGGAAAGATCGCCGAGCTCGAATTGCGCGCTTGAAATGTTGAGCATGGCATCCGGCACTTTAGGACTGGTCGGGTACATTTTAACCAGCTTCTGCTGAGTCAGCAGCGCGGTTTTGAAATCGCCGACGGAAAAATAGGCGTTGCCTATCCAGTACTGTGCGGACGGCACCAGATTGCTGCCGGGATAGGTTTTGACGAATTTACGAAAACCGCCGATGGCGGCCGTGTAATTGCCCTGCTTGAACAGGCTGAGCGCGGCCTGATAACTTTGCGCTTCAGCGCCGTTATCGGGCGTATTGGACGCTACCGGCGGCGTTGTCGCCGCATCGGTTGGTGTTGCCGCCGCATCGCTATGACTCAAGGCGCGCAAGCGGGTATCCACGTCCTGATACAAGTCGGTCTGGCGTTTTTGCGTGGCCTCCAGGTCGTGCGACTGCACGTCCAGTTGCCCGTGCAAATCGGTCACCTCGGCCTTGAGCGCGTCGATTTGCGCCTGCAGGTTAAGCAGCGCCGAAGCTTGCGGCTGTTGCGCCTCCAGCGTGTTCAGGCGCTGGCTCATGGCGCCCATCTGCTGCTCCATTTCGGCCAGGCGACGCGCCGTATCATCGTCCATGGCATGCGCCGACGCCACGGCGCCCAGCCACATCAAACCCAGCATCAAACGCGAAACAGACTTGATTTTCATAACCCGTTACTCGCCCTGAGGAACGATGTCAACACGACGATTTTCAGCACGCGCGGCGTCATCGTCACCCGTTGCGCGAGGTTTTTCCTTGCCAAAGCTGATCGCTTCCATTTGCGCTTGCGATACACCCAACAGATTAAGCGCTTTGCGCACAGCGTCAGCACGACGCTGACCCAGCGCGAGGTTGTATTCGGCACTGCCGCGATCATCGGTGTTACCCTGCAACGTGACCTTTAATGCGGTGTGCGCGTTCAGATAGTTGGCGTCCGCTTCCAGAACAGACTGATACTCGTCTTTCACGCTGTATTGGTTGTAATCGAAATAAATACTGTGCTTGAACAGGTCGGACTCCGCATTGGCCGGGTTCGCCTCGCTGCCCATGGTTGCCTGTTTGAGCGCGGCGGCTTCGGCTGCTGCTCGATCGGCGGCAGCCTTGGCGGCAGCAGCGGCGCGAGCCGCCGCATCCGGTTGAGACATGTTGACGACGGGCGCCGGTTTTTTTTCCGCTGTGGAGCAACCGGCCAGCAAACCTACGATGACCAGACCCAATATCGTTTTTTTCATTTACAACTCCTTGATTTTAATAAAATTAATTACAGAACACATTTCATTTACTGCCCGGATGCACCAGCGCGGGCATCACCGTCCCCACGCCGGTTCGCGCAAATTCCCCGCGACATCCGACAGATGCACTTGCGTTTTTCCGTCGGACGACACCAGCGCCAGCACGCCGCGCCCATTCATTCGCGTCGCATAAACGATCATTTTGCCGTTCGATGCGAAGCTCGGCGATTCGTCGGAACCGCCGTGGGTCAGCACTTGCACCTGTCCGGTGGCGAGATCCATCACGGCAATATGGAAGTGGCCCGCGTTGCGCTGAACGAAGGCGAAGCTTTTACCATCCGGACTCCACGCCGGCGACACATTATAGTCACCCTCGAACGTCAGCCGTTTGGCCCGGCCACCGCCGGCGGGCATCTGGTAGATCTGCGGGCTGCCGCCGCGGTCGGAAGTAAACAACAAGGACTGCCCATCCGGGCTCCAGTCGGGTTCGGTATCGATACCGCCATCGAAAGTCAGTCGCTTCAACCCCGATCCGTCCGCATTGATCTCATAGATCTGCGAACCGCTGTCGCGCGTCAATACGACAGCAAGCTTGCTGCCGTCGGGCGACCAGGACGGCGCGCTGTTGCTGCCCTTGAAATTCGCCACGATATGACGCTTGCCGGTGGTGAGCGACTGCACGTAAACGATAGGCTTGTTCTTCTCGAACGATACGTAGGCAATCTGGCGGCCGTCGGACGACCAGGCCGGCGAAATGATAGGCTCTATCGATTTGAGAACGGAATGTACATTCTGGCCATCCGCGTCGGCAATCTGCAGGCTGTAGTGTTTGCCCTGCTCGATCACGTAAGCGATGTGGCTGGAAAATATGCCGGGCACGCCAATCAGTTTCTCGTAGACGACATCGGCTATCTTGTGCGCAACCGCCCGCAACTCGCTGGCATCGGCGGTATAGCTGTAGCCGGCCAGCTGTGTTTGCTTGACTGCATCCATTAACCTGAAACTCACTTGTATCTGGCCGCTGGCGAGTGGCGTCACCGTACCCAGAACCACCGCTTCGGCGCCGCGCTGACGCGCGACGGAAAAACGCGGATCGGCCGGGTCGCTCAACGGAGGATTAAGGTCGGAGACGTCCACCAGGCTCAATTCACCGCTGCGCAGCAAATCGGCGCCGACCACATCGGTGATCAGCTGATACGTCGCGCCTGCGCCGGCAAATGGCGCGACGGCGACCGGTATCTTGCTTTGCGCGCCGCCGGTAATATCTATCGTCATGGCGGCCTGGGCCCAGAACGGAAGCAACAAGAACAGAACAAACGCCCATCGCATTTTCAAAATGCACATCGCTAATTTTTGATTCATAACATTCTGTATACCATGTCGACTGTGTTTCCGGCGTTAATTTTCATTGGGGGAAAACGTCAAATCCAGATTCCTGAATTGTTGCGCCACTGCCGGGTTGGGCGGCATGGGTAGCGGCGAAGCTTTCAGAATAGCACGTTCGACGGCTTCATCGTAAGCCGGTTGACCGCTGGAATGCGTCAATTTAACGTCCGTCACATCGCCGCTCGGCAATACCGAGACATCGATTTCGGCGTGCGGGTTGCCTTGCAAGCCTTCGGGCAGAATAATTTTACCGCGGATTTTAGCCTTGATTTTATCCTGATACTCCTTGCTCATCTGCGCCTGCTCGGCCGATTGCCGGCTGGCCAGCGCCGCCTGACGGCTGCTGTTGAGCGCGCGTGCCGACTCGCTGCTGAATTCGGCCCGCGTCTGCTGCTCCACCATCTGGCGTAACGCCGCCTGTTTTTTCTGTTGCAGAATTTTTTTCTGCGCCGCCAGTTTTTTCTTTGCCAACTGTTGTGCCGCCAGTTTCTGCTCCGCCACCTGCTGGTCAGCCAATTTCTGCGCCGCCAGTTGCTGTGCCGCCAGTTGTTTTTCCTGCGCTTTCTTTTGCTTTGCCGCGAGCTTTTCGGCTTCCGCCTGCTGTTGCGCCAGCAATTCGGCCTGCCGCGCCTGTTGCGCGGCCAGTTTGCGTTTTTGTTCCTCCAGCGCAATGTCCGGATTGGGCATTACCGGTTCGGCCTTGGGCGGCTCCGTCTGGGTGACCTTTTCTGGAGGCAACGGGGTCGGCGGAGCGGCGGGAACGGGAGCGGGTGGCTGCCAGAGCTCGACCATCACCGGTTCAGGCGCGTGTGTTTTCCAGTTCACGCTATAGGCGATCAGTGCAAAAAACAACAAATGCACCAGCGCCGTCAAAGCGGCGGCCAATCCGCGTCTGGGGGCAGGGTTGCCTGACCGCATTCAGCGCCCCTCCGCCGCCGCGAGCAGGCCAACGCGTTTCACCTGGTTTTGTTGCATCAGGCTCATTATCTTCATGACTTTCTCGTAGCGCACCTTTTTATCGGCGGCAATCACCACCGGCTGATCCGGATCGTCGATCTGCTTTTGCCGGATCAACGCCGACAGTTCGCTTTGCGTGACACTGTGCTCATCCGTATGGTGCGCCAGATCGTGTACCAGTATCTGCCCGTCCGCATGGAGCGTGACCTGCAAGGGTTGCAAGGCGACCGTCTGCGTTTTCGCCACGCTGGGCAAATCCACCTCGCCAGGATTGATCATGGGGGCCGTCACCATGAAAATCACCAGCAACACCAACATCACATCGATGTAAGGTACGACGTTGATTTGCGCCAATTGTTTGCGAGGACGACGAGTATTCATTTTTTGTGCGCTTGACGTTGCAGGATATTGGAAAATTCCTCTATAAAGCTGTCGAAGCGATTGGCCAGCCGGTCAATGTCGTGCGTGTAATGGTTATAGGCTATGACCGCAGGTATCGCGGCGAACAGCCCCATTGCCGTCGTCACCAACGCCTCCGCTATGCCTGGCCCGATGTTCGCCAGCGTGGTTTGTGCGACATTGGCCAGACTTCTGAATGCGTTCATAATGCCCCACACCGTGCCGAACAGACCGACATAAACGCTCACCGACCCGACCGTCGCCAGAAACGACACGTGCGATTCCAGCGCATCCATTTCACGCTGATAGGCGGCCCGCATAGCGCGCCGCGCGCTCTCCGTCATAGCTGCCGCATCGGTCCCAGGCTGGTTTTTGAGTTTCATGAACTCGCGGAATCCCGCTTCGAAAATCCGCTCCATCTCGCCGTTGCGTTCACGCTCACGAGTAATGCCCTGATAGAGCTGGTTCAGGTCTGCGCCGTTCCAGAAAGCCTGCTCGAACGCAACGGCCATTTTATTGGCGCGCCTGAGATCAAACCATTTTAAAAAAATATGCCACCAGGATACGAACGATGCGACCAGCAGCACTCCCATAACCATTTTCACGCCTACGCTGGCCGTCGTCACCAGCGCCAGCACCGACAAATCTTGCGTTACGCCTATATCCACGTTATTTTTTCCAGTAATTGCAATATATGATCCGGTATTTTAACCGGTTTAAATGTCATTGCGTTGACACAGACGATTTCCACCTCGCTCTTGGCGAGCAGACAATCCCGCACTATCTGCTGCGAAAAACGAATCCGCGCGGCGGTGAGGCGTTTGATGCCCGTGCGCACCTGTAGATAGTCGTCAAACCGCGCAGGCTTAAGGTAACTGATTTCGGCCTGCCGCACCGCGAACACCACGCCGCATTCGTCGCGCATCGTAGTCTGATCCATGCCCAGTACGCGCAACCACTCAGTGCGCGCACGCTCCATGAATTTCAGGTAATTGGCGTAATAAACGACGCCTGCCGCATCGGTGTCTTCGTAATAGACTCGCACTCCCCACACAAATTCATTTTCAGGCACCCGGTTCGCTCCATAAATCCGTTTTGCCCGGCACGGCCAGGCCAAAATGCCGATATGCCATCCAGGTCGCCATGCGACCGCGCGGCGTGCGCTGCAAGTAACCTTGCTGGATCAGATACGGCTCCAGCACGTCTTCTATGGTATCGCGCGCCTCGCCTATGGCCGCCGCGAGGTTGTCGAGACCGACCGGGCCGCCGTCGAATTTCTCCAGCACCGCCGCCAACAGCTTGCGGTCCATAAGGTCGAGTCCGGCATGGTCGACATCGAGCATGAGCAAAGCGTCATCCGCCACCGTGCGCGTTACGACTCCATCAGCACGCACTTCGGCATAATCGCGCACACGCCGCAACAGCCGGTTGGCGACGCGCGGCGTACCACGCGAACGGCGGGCGATTTCAAACGCGCCTTCGTCTGCCATCGTCATTTTCAGCAGCTGCGCCGAACGCTGCACAATGCGCGTCAGTTCTTCGGCGGTATAAAACTCCAGTCGCGCCACGATACCGAAGCGATCGAGCAACGGATTGGTCAGCATCCCAGCCCGGGTGGTCGCACCCACCAGCGTGAAAGGCGGCAAATCGAGCTTGACCGAACGCGCAGAAGGACCTTCGCCGATCATGATGTCGAGCTGGAAATCCTCCAGCGCCGGATAAAGAATCTCCTCCACCACCGGGCTTAGCCGATGTATTTCGTCGATGAATAAAACATCGTTGGGTTCGAGATTGGTCAGCAGCGCCGCCAGGTCGCCTGCGCGTTCCAGCACCGGCCCCGAAGTCTGACGCAGGTTTACGCCCATTTCGCGCGCCACGATATGCGCCAGCGTGGTCTTGCCCAGGCCCGGCGGCCCGAACAGCAGGACGTGATCCAGCGCCTCGCGGCGCTTGCATGCCGCCTCGATAAAGATCGAGAGTTGCCCGCGCGCTTTTTCCTGCCCGATATATTCGGACAGTTGCTTGGGGCGCAACGCACGTTCGATCTGTTCTTCGACCGCATTCTGCGCGGCCGGCTCGATCAGGCGGTCGATTTCTATCATGATCGGGACAACCATTTCAGCGCGGCGCGTATGCCCTCTTCCACGCTCGCGCCAACCACGATCTGGCGCACCGCGCCGCTCGCTTCGCGCTCGTTGTATCCCAGACCGAGCAAGGCATTGAGCACGTCGTCGCCGGCAACGACTGGCGCAGCGGGCGCGCCCGTCACCGGCGTATCCGTCAGCTTGCCTTTGAGTTCGAGCAGCAGACGCTCGGCGGTCTTTTTGCCTATGCCGGGAATTTTGGTCAGTTGCGCAATATTTTGCATCGCCACGGCCTGCGCCAGTTCCGCCGTATCCAGCCCCGACAGCAGCGCAAGCGCCATCTTGGCGCCAACGCCGGTAATTTTGATCAACTGACGAAACGTGACGCGCTCGGCGTGGGTGCCGAATCCGTATAACAACTGCGCGTCTTCGCGCACCAGAAAATGCGTATACAGACTCACTGGCTGGGCCAGGCCGGGCAAATGATAAAAAGTGCTCATCGGCACGTCGATCTCATACCCCACTCCCGCCACATCAACCAGGATTTGCGGCGGATGTTTTTCCAGCAGAGTGCCACTGATTTTACCTATCATGCCTTACCTGTCATTTCGAGATATTTCCTCGCCGCCGCTCAAACCAGCCGCCCGTTTTTAACGCGATAACCCGCCGTCGCCAGCGCCCCCATCCCCTGCCCGCCATGCGCGTGACAGAGCGCGCACGCCAGCGCATCGGCCGCATCGCTGCCCGGCAGAGCCGACAGATTCAGCAGTCGCTTGACCATCTCCTGCACCTGTTCCTTGACCGCATGTCCGTTACCCACCACAGCCTGCTTCACTTGCAGCGCGGTGTATTCCGCCACCGGCAGTGCCTGCAGCACCGCCGCGCAGATCGCCGCGCCGCGCGCTTGCCCGAGCAGCAACGTCGACTGCGGATTGACGTTGACGAATACCTTCTCTATCGCCACCTGCTGCGGCTGATAGGACGCAATCACCTCCTGCAACCCCGATAATATCACTCCCAGACGCTGCGGCAAGTCGCCCTCGCCGCTTTTGATGCAGCCGCTGCCGACATAAACCGGGCGCTGACCCAGCCAGTCGATAATGCCGAACCCGGTAATTCGCAAACCCGGATCAATACCTAGAATACGCATGGGTTAGACCTGTTTCCTCAACCCGACCATTTTACCTGTTTCCGGACTATCTTCGCCCTTATTTCAACAGTTTGCTATAATCAGCGGCCAGTTTGCAGCTTAACTTTGCCTGCCACCGGATTTGATCCCGCGTCCATGCCCAACAAAGGGGAATAAAGGATGGAATCAGGCAGACGCCATCCTTAGCCCGATCTTTTCATAAATTCGCGTGATGATCGCGCAGGATTTTGTTTTGTAGGGAGCTTTTGTGAAGGCGCGGTGTAGTTATTCATACCGCCAACTGAACAAAAGCTTCATACGAAACAAAAGACCAGCGAGGGCGCGCGCCAATTTATGAAAAGATCGGGTTTAAGAGTGCGTCCTTGAGTTTATGCCGAGGCTGCGTCAGCCGTGCGCAGGGTTTGGGTCGTCGCTTGACCGCGCGCGGCTCGACCCGGTTCGGCCGGAGTGGTAAGCGCAATTGAGCGCGCCTGCCAGGAGATATGCCGGGCGGAGCACTTGCCGCCTTTGCGGCGCATGCCGCAAGCTTTGTTCGCAGGCACGAATCAGTTGCAACGCTGCTTTGAAGCTCAATTGGCGCGGCAGCGCTGGCCGAGAAACGCCGCTTGAGCCATCACCGCGCGTACCAAATTGTAAGCGAGCAAATAAACTGCGATTTCTTTCTGTACCATATCGGGGCTTTTGCAGCGCAGGATTTCCATTTGCATCACCGTCTTGGTCGAACGCAAGTCCAATTCTCTTTGCCAACGGGTGCGGTAGAGGGTCAGTAATTCCTGTTTACTGACCTGCTCTGTTTCTATCAGACTCGTCACCAAGGTCAACCCCACGACTTGCGTTTCCCGTAGAACAAAAGTTTTCGGCATGGTCGCGTAGCTTTCCGTATCCATCCAGGCAGGACATTTGGGACGTTCCCATGCCACAACATGATCTTTCACGCTCAGTTGTTTGCCCAGATGAAACTCAGTATGCCGCAGTTGATGCTGGCGTACTACGCAAAAACGTTTGACTTGTCCCGCTATCCCTCGTCTCTTGATATGATTCATTTGGGCTGACCCTCCTGCGTTATGTAACACGGATTCGACACCCGCATCGTAACGCTTATATGTTCGTCAGCCCACCTTTATCT
>DAICZK010000219.1 GCA_027311185.1 Sulfuriferula sp. | reverse complement strand
GTCCGCCGCATCATTACTCGCCATCGGATTTAGGCGGCGGTAGCGCCAGTAGCGCCGGAGGAGATTCGCTAGCCGCCGTTTTTTTACTGCGCCCTTTCGGCGCACTTTGCTTGAGTCTGATTTTATCAAGCGCGCCGGCCGTTTTGATCTCGGTCTTCTTGACATCGCTCGCGGCCATGATCTCGGCTGTTTTGATCGCTGTCGCCGCTTTGATTTTCGCTTTACTTATCGAGGCGTGTAGTGCAGTCGCCGCCTTGATTTCCGCCTTGGCTATAGAGGAATCCTCGGAGGAAGGGGATTTTTTCGCTAAGGAAAGCTTTGGCATCGAAGGTGGATGGGGCGCCAGACTGCTCAGGCTGCCCAAATGGATATTCACGCCGCCCGACAAGGCGGTGACGAAATGGGGGATTTGTTTTGTCAGAAAATAAGCGAATAAACTCCAGACTATCAGTATGAGTGCGACACCTATCAACTCGACGAGAGATCCTCCTCCCGTCCAGAGCGTCGCATTGGTACTGATCATGATCGCCGTGCTCGCGCCTATCTGGGTCAATATACCCCCCAACAGATTGCCTACGACAACGGCGACGAGTTTATACATGCCACCTGAAATCACAAATTCCAGCCATTTGGAAAAGAAGCCTTGCGCTGCCGGAAATACCAGGGTCGCGATGAATATGGGACCGACCGCTAGACCGACCCAAATGATGAAGTCGCCCAGATTGGCGAAAAACAGGGCATAGACCATCGCAATGACGAGCAGCGCGGCGGTGAACAGTGCGATGGTGCTTGCCACCAGGAATATCTCGATTGATCCAAAAAAAGCGATCATCCCGGAAATTATGTCTGACGCCGCGGTTACGGCCGTTTGTATATGTGCGACGCTGGTGGTTATGATTCCGACTGCGCTCTCTATGGCGGGATAATAGGCATTGATGATATTGTCAGCAGGATTGCTTCCTTGGACAACGCTCTTTTTAACAAACTCGTTTTCGAGCGAATCCATGCCTGCTGTCAGGAAATTGGTAATGCCGATACCACTGCTGTCGGTCCAGCCCCACAGCATTTCCAGCGCAATCAGCGCAATCATCGTATGACTGATCATTTTCTTGAACAGCATGTCGAGTTGCTGCGATGCAAGCGCCTCGTACACATACCAGGCCAGGGTAACGGCATAAAAGACGTACAGCAAGTT
>DAICZK010000218.1 GCA_027311185.1 Sulfuriferula sp. | reverse complement strand
GAGCCAGGGTTTTGTTGACCAGGCTGGCGGTAATATCGTTGAACACGGTGGTAGTGAGTACCGCGCTGATGGTCTCGCCCGATGCGAGCATGGCGGTAATGTCGGTTTCACGATGTTCGGACAGGGCTTCCTTGGCGTCGCGCGCTTTAGCTAACAGCAGACGGGTATCCTCGGCTGTCAATTCAGGAAATTTGGCCTGTTCGAGTATCCAGCAGAATATGCGCTGATCGAAATCATCGCCGCCCAGGGCGGAGTCGCCATTGGTCGCGAGCACTTCGAATACGCCGCGCGACAAGCGCAAAATGGAAATATCGAAGGTGCCGCCGCCCAGATCGTATATCGCATACACGCCTTCCGAGCCGTTATCGAGACCATAGGCTATCGCCGCCGCGGTTGGCTCGTTGAGCAGACGCAGGACATTTAACCCTGCCAGGCGCGCTGCATCCTTGGTCGCCTGGCGCTGCGCATCGTCGAAATAAGCCGGCACGGTAATCACGACACCGATCAAGGTGTCGCCCAGCGCGAGCTCGGCGCGATCACGCAGCACGCGCAATATGTCGGCCGACACCTCGACGGGACTTTTAACTCCGACCGCGGTTTTAATCTGCACCATGCCCGGCGCATCAACAAAATGATAAGGCAAATTCGCGGCATCGCCGATGTCCTTGAGCCCGCGCCCCATGAATCGCTTGACCGAAACGATAGTGTTATGCGGATCGCGGCTTTGCTGCATCTGCGCCGAATAGCCGACGACCGGCTCCAAAGCCGGCCGGTAACGCACGACCGAAGGCAGCAAGGCGCGGCCGTCTTCGTCGTTGATTACCACCGCGATGCCGTTGCGAACGCTGGCGACCAGCGAGTTTGTCGTTCCTAAGTCAATACCGGCCGCGAGGCGGTGCTGGTGGGGCGCAGTACTCAGCCCCGGTTCAGAAATTTGCAATAGTGCCATGAAGATGCCATGAAAGTTAATTTTCCAGAATGGCGTAAGTGTCGTCAATCTCTGCCATGATTTTATCGACAAATTTAAGTTGACGCACGGTATCCGTTGCGGCGGGCAAATTGTGCGACTGCTCCAGCTGCTCGGACAATTGCCGGCGCCAGGCCGCGGTCTGCGCCGCGATTTCGCGCTCCACCCGCTGCAAGGCACCCATATCCGAAGCTGCAGCCGCCGCTTGTATGGCCTCGCGCCATTCTATCTGCTGCATCAGAAATGCAATCGGCAGTTGCGTATTGGTTTGCGCCAGCGCGTCTATGCCATTGAGCTGCAACAGGTAAACGG
>DAICZK010000217.1 GCA_027311185.1 Sulfuriferula sp. | reverse complement strand
GTCAAGCCCTCGTACGGGCTCAGCGACACCCAGATCGCACAAATGCTGTCCGATGCCTATGGCAAAGCCGACGACGACATGCGCGTTCGCATGCTGCGCGAAGCCCAGGTCGACGCCCGGCGCTTGCTCGACGCAACCCAGGCAGCTCTTGCACAGGACGGCGCAGCCCTGCTGTCGCCCGCGCAGCGCAAAACCATTACCCAGGCAATCCACCGCCTTGCCGAAATCATCGAAACCGACGAGGTCAACGACGCGAACCTGCTCAAACAGGCCGCCGATACGCTAAATCAGGCGACACAGGATTTTGCAGCCCGGCGCATGGACGCCAATATCCAGCAAGCCTTGACCGGTCACAAATTAGCCGATCTGGAGACCTGAGCCCAACTCAGCCACTATGCCCCATATCACCGTACTCCCTCACGAACCGTTATGCCCGGCAGGCGCCGACTTCGAAGCCCGCGCCGGGACATTCCTGTGCGACGCGCTGCTCAAAAACGGCGTGGAGATCGAACACGCCTGCGAAAAATCGTGCGCCTGTTCAACCTGCCATGTCATTATCCATGACGGCTACGCGGCGCTGACTCCGGCGACCGAAGACGAGGAAGACCAGCTCGACAAGGCCTGGGGCCTGCAAACCCAGTCCCGACTCGCATGTCAGGTCGTGCTGCGGCAGGCCGATCTGGTGATCGAGCTGCCACGCTACAGCGTGAATCTGGCGCACGAAGCGTATTGAATCTGGCGTCGCGCCCAGCGACATCGCATGCTCATGGCGGCGCGACAGTTATTTCCTGTCTCTCAGCCAGGAGGAAAACATCACGCATGAATGTTTTCACACACGCTTGCGATAGACGTGTGTTTCAAACTCGCATCCCGTATCATTAATTTGTAGTCGACGTCAGGTTTTCATGTGGCTGAAGAAAAGCCTCTTGCTTTCGGCCCGACTCGGTCGCAAAATGTCACTTGTTCACAAATAAACCACACGGAGTATTTATGTCACTGATTACCGCACATATATCACAAGGCGGAAGAATTGTCATACCGGCAGAATTGCGCCAGAAAATGGGTGTCGCAGTCGGAGATCAAGTCTTGTTGAGCTGGTCGGACGACACTCTGGAATTGCGCATCGCCACCCGCAAACAGCGGCTACAACACGCCCTTGACCTGGTCAAGCGTTATGCGACAGCCACGGATTCTGTGGCGGATGAGCTGATCCGCGAACGACGACAGACTGCAATTAATGAGTAAAGTGGTACTGGATACCTCAGCGGTTCTGGTTTATCTGTTTCGGGAACCCGGTGCGGATAAAGTTTCTGTCATATTGGAAAGTGCTTCAGGATTGATCTCCAGTGTCAATTACGCAGAACTGGTCAGTAAACGAAC
>DAICZK010000216.1 GCA_027311185.1 Sulfuriferula sp. | reverse complement strand
TTTTGTAGGGAGCTTTTGTGAAGGCGCGGTGTAGTTATTCATACAGCCAACTGAACAAAAGCTTCATGCGAAACAAAAGACCAGCGAGGGCGCGCGCCAATTTATGAAAAGATCGGGTTAGGACTTGCCAAGAAACATCATGGTAATGATGGTAATGACGCCGATGCCAGCGCGACCAAGCTGATGGAAAGCAGAATGCGCGGTATTTGATTGGATTTTGTCACTGGTATGCTCCTTTAGTTATTAAGCCGAATGGCTTTCGTTCGTTTGCTATCGTATGTTGGAAACGTATATGCTCCGCCATTTTACTGTTATTAAACTGACACAATGGCGCCGGTGCGCTCCAGCCTTGGGCACGCGGCGGCGGACTTTTCCGCCGGATGGCCGTGGCCGGTAGGTCAGGCGATAATCATGTGCCGCTCCAGCGCGGCGCGCCAGAGCAGCAGTTTTCGTTCCAATTGCATGGCTGCATACGCGGGGCTGGTTGAAGGAAGCGCTATGCCCGGCAGAAATGATAGTGTGCGGGGCATATCCGGCGCAATGAGGCGGTGGAACAGTTTTTCGGCTGCCAGTCCGTTAAAGCACAGCAATGTAAGAGCTTGGTGCGCGGCGAAGAAGGTCGGCAAATCGTTCGCTACTGGTGATTGGATGTTGGCGTCGAGACTTCCCGCGCGGTGCGCCGACGCGCATACGTCCCACACGGCGATGCCGTGTTGCATCAATCGTTCGAGTCGGCTCTCGTAAGGCAGACCGGGTGCGGCCCCAATTAGCGCAGCCATGATTTTCCAGAAGCTGTTCTGGCGGTGTGCGTAATATTGCCGCTGTTTGAGCGATTCCGCGCCCGGTAACGAGCCCAGAATCAGTACGCGCGCATCATCCCGCGCAACTGCTGCGAATCCAGCGCAATTTGCCATTTTGTCTTTCATTTTGCCGGATATTATTCCATGTTAGTCGACACGCGTTGTTGCTCGGGCCGGGGAGGGTGCCCAAACAGCCGCATGAGAGTAAGTATTATTGTCAGTGTCGCGGCATAGGCGATGAGTTGCATGCCGGTCGGGCGGTCAGTGTATCCGATGAGCGCATGCAGCGCTTTCCCCGCCAGGCTGCCGTCGGACAGCAGGCTCGATGTGTTCCACACGGCGCGCGAAAGCACCGTGATCAGCCCGGCCTGCTGGAGAAATACGATGGCTTGTGACGCCATTCCGGCGGCCAGCAGCATGATCAGCGTACTGGTCACGGAAAACAAATGCCGTGCGGGGATGCGCAACAGTCCGAAATACATCGTGGCGCTGACTCCGGCACCAAGCGCAAGCCCGATTGCACCGCCCGCAAACATCGATGCAGCACTGCTGCCGGCGGACAAGGCGATGCTGTATAGAAA
>DAICZK010000215.1 GCA_027311185.1 Sulfuriferula sp. | reverse complement strand
CTGAAGCAGGTTTTCGTCGCCGCAGTCGGGCTCATGCTGGTGGCGCAAATAAGCATGGCGGCAAGCATGACGTCGTTCTGGGGCATCATTGCCGCGCTGATGGCCTATTTCATCGCTTTTAACATTCTGGAAGCCACCCTGCCGTCGCTGATTTCAAAAATCGCGCCCACCGGCGCCAAAGGCACGGCGATGGGCGTTTATAATACATCGCAATCGCTGGGCCTGTTTTTCGGCGGAGTCACGGGCGGCTGGCTGTCGCAGCATTACGATTCTTCGGACGTATTCCTGTTTAGCGGCGTGCTGATCGGCATCTGGCTGATTATTGCGATCGGCATGCGTGCGCCTCCGGCGGTCAAAACGCGGATGTTCCATCTCAATAGCATCGCGCCCGACCAGGCCGCGGTGCTCGCCAAACAATTGCAGGCCATAAACGGCGTCTACGAGGCAGGCGTCATTGCCGAAGAACAGATTGCGATACTTAAAGTGGCCCAGCAGGGTTGGGACGAAGCGGCGGCGGTAAAATTGTTGGAGGAAAGCAAACATGGCATCAGTCAATAAAGTGATCTTGATCGGCAATATCGGCAAGGATCCCGAAATACGTTACATGCCGAGCGGCGACGCTATGGTCAACCTGACTCTGGCGACCACGGATAACTGGAAAGACAAAAACGGCGAGAAACAGGAGCGCACCGAATGGCACCGTGTCGCCATATTCGGAAAACTGGCCGAAATAGCCGGCGAATATCTCAAAAAAGGCTCGCAAGTCTATTTTGAAGGCAGCCTGAAAACGCGCAAGTGGACCAACAAGGAAGGCCACGACCAGTACACTACTGAAATCATCGCCGATAAAATGCAGATGCTCGGCGGGCGCGGCGGTTCGGCCAGCATGGACAGCAGCAGCCAGAGCGAACCTAAACCCGCCCGTTCCAGCGCACCGACGCAACCGGCCAGCCAGAGCCCGGCGGGCGGTAATCACTTCGACGATTTGGATGACGATATACCGTTCTGAGCGGGATAAATTCAAACTGTAGATGGTTTGTTTTGGCTGTTTGTATTCCAGTTGGGTTCCAGGGGGTTCCGGGGTCAAACAGGGTTCCGGAGTCAGGTCTGACATTCCACATCTTCCGTCGTGCTGGCAGAAATCACGGGTGATCCAATAACCTAACAGGCTCGCAATGTCCGATCCAGCCTCGGATTGCAAATAGCTGATGGGTTAAAGGCCTCCGCAAGGAGGCCTGATTCGTTTGCCCTGCAATTTGTCACGGGGCGCTTGAGAGAGGCCAGCCCGGACTATTCGATTTTGATTGAGGGGTGAGAATAGGCCGGTATTTTTAAACGTGTTATAACGCGGCTATGGAGGCAGGCTTTTTACTTCTTCGCGGTCTTTTCCCCGCTGGTGCCGGATTGACCGCGGCAGCGT
>DAICZK010000214.1 GCA_027311185.1 Sulfuriferula sp. | reverse complement strand
GGCGACAAACGACGTGAAATTCGGGCGCCAATAAAGCTGCCCGTAATAGCAACTGCAGTGAATGTCGCCATAAGCGTGTAATCCAGCGGCACGGTACCAAAATAGCTGAAAAATCCGCTACCCGAATTCACCGCCACGATGGCCAGAGAGGTCCCGACTGCCTGTTTCATCGGGATGCCGGAAAACAGCACCAAAGCCGGAATAATCAGAAATCCGCCGCCCACGCCGACCATCCCGGTGAGCATCCCCACCGCCAAGCCTAGCAAGACCAGATAGCCGAAATGGACGGGCTTGTTCGCGCCTTCGGCGGCGGCGTGTGGCAACTCCTCACCATTTGCGGCTGACGCAACCGGTGTCACCTTGCGTCTGGGCCGCAGCATCCCGTACGCGACCGCATACATCACGAAAGCAAACAAGCCCAATTGCAGCTCTGACGACATGAGCAGACCCAGCCGTGTCCCCGCATAGGTCCCCATTGTACCGAACAGCCCGAAGATGGCAGCTACCTTCAAGTTAACATTACCGATGCGAAAATGATTGATAGCTGAAATCGCCGCGGTGATGCCGACGATCGCTAGACTCAATGCGATGACCGATTTAGGGTTGACTCCCATCAGATAGACGAGCGCAGGCACCGTAATGATCGAGCCCCCACTGCCCAACAATCCCAAAAGGACACCAGTAGAGAGTCCGGCCAGAATAATCAGAAATATCATAATACTTTCGTTCCAGAAATCAGAAGTAAACGGGAGAGTCGCTGTCGCTCGTGCGGTATCAAGTTCCAAATTGTTGTCAAACGTCCGGGCAAACATCTGATGATACCCTTTTGCAGATCATCGCAGGCAAGAAGTACTTATATAAATCATTTTTGGGGCCTCGCTGGAAAACGAGCTAACAGCGCGCCCACATCCCTTAAAAGTTAAGTTACGACGCGGAAAGCTGTTGCTTGCAGTCACGGCATGCGCGTGTCCCATCGGCAACACGAAGTCAGGCAGGCGCTACGGCCTTTTTATGCGGTGCGGGCGGAAAAGTCTTGTGTTCCCCGACTAGTCGCCCGTGACGATAAATACGCAACTCTCCGGGCTCAAATGGCTGCCAGGACGTGCATGAGCCCAACGGCACCGTTGCGATAAACACGACATCGAGCGCGCCCTTCGCCCCGCTCGGCTCACAATGCTGCAAATAGTGCAATCTGTCATGCGCATACGACAAAAGAAATTCGCCGTCGGAGATCAGGGAATTAAATTGCCCGTAAGCAGCAACGGCTTCCGCCACCGGCGTTACGGATTCGAGCCAGGATGCCCCCGCCTGCCGCGAAGTGGCTTGCGTTGCCGCGCGATATGTCCGAGCAAATAACAGAACGCAAACTCTGAATCCGTCTGGCCTTCCGGGCAGCATACCGCTTTGGCGTCGGCCTGCTCC
>DAICZK010000213.1 GCA_027311185.1 Sulfuriferula sp. | reverse complement strand
ATCACCGAGGCCGCCGAAGCGCTTAACAATGCAACCCGCAACTTTGCGGCACGACGTATGGATGACAGTGTAAAACAGGCGTTGGCCGGTCAGCACCTGGACATGATTTAATCAAATACCCGTCGGGAACGATATGCCTCAGTTAATAGTCTTGCCCCACCCAGAACTTTGCCCGGAAGGCGCGGTGATCGACGCGCAAACCGGCGCGAGCATTTGCGACACGCTTCTGGATAACGATATCCCCATCGAACACGCCTGCGAAAAATCCTGCGCCTGTACGACTTGCCATGTGATCGTGCGCGAGGGCTTCAATACGCTGGAGCCGTCCGACGAACTGGAAGACGACCTGCTCGACAAGGCGTGGGGGCTGGAACCCCAATCGCGCCTGTCCTGTCAGGCGATAGTGGCGGATCAGGATTTGGTCATAGAGATCCCAAAATATACGATCAACATGGTTAAGGAGGGCCATTGATATGAAATGGAACGATACCCTGGACATCGCCATCGGACTGATGGAAACTCACCCCGATGTCGATCCCAAATATATTCGCTTCACCGACCTGCATGGCTGGGTTGTCGCCCTGCCTGGGTTCAGCGACGAACCCGAACGCTCCAACGAAAAAATACTCGAAGCGATACAGATGGCCTGGATAGAGGAAGCGGAGTAGGTCAGGTTAAAAATTACCTGTCTGTGTATGAAGGTCTTCCATGAGGGTAGGTGCGCCGCTCAGTCTGCGCCTTTCAAGCCTCGCCACAGCGCTTGGTTGAAACGAGCCGTATCGAGATGGTCCTCGGTCGAGAAATCCTGCCCCTGCATCACGTGGGTCCAGTACGCGCTGTCATGGCGCGGCAGGGCATAGCGGGCGTATGCCGGGTCGGGCGGCAGGCTGTTCGCAGCCGTTCTGGGTGGCAACCGCAGTCGGGTGCTGCGCAGAACTTCAGGCACGATAGCCGTGTAGCGCAGCGGCTCTGATGACAGATCGAACACCGCGGACATGGGACGGGCATTGCCGTCGGTGATTCCCATCGGCGAGAGGCTGAGCACATCTTCTATGGTGCGCAGCAGATTGACCGTGGTATAGCGGGTGGAGACGACGGCATGCCGTTTGACGTCTGGGCCGATGAACCATGCAAGGCTGCGGTGCGCATCGACATGGTCGCCGCCATTTTGTGCGTCGTCTTCGACCGCGATGATCAGCGTGTCGTTACGGTAGCGGCTATGGGCGACTTTTTCCACCAGCAGTCCGAACGCGTAATCGTTGTCGGCCATTTGTGTTTCTACCGTATTGACCCCGTCCTCGGCATGCGCGAAATCGCCGAAGTGGTCGTGCGGCAGGCGCACCAGTTCCAGCGCGGGCAGATTGCCGTGTTTCACATAGCGTGTAAACTCGCGCTCCCATTCCTTGTAGCGCCAGTAATCCGCGTAGGTGAGGTCGAAACCGCGAAAGTAGGGGTCGGTGACAGGCACTAATGCGGCCTTGGTAGGGTAGGCGAGGATGACTTTGTCCC
>DAICZK010000212.1 GCA_027311185.1 Sulfuriferula sp. | reverse complement strand
GTATCGGCTGGATCGTGGCGATGGCGCTTGCCGGCACGCTGTTTGTTATTCACACTGCGGGAGAGGTGCCCATAGTGCAGGCGATGTTTGTACTGGGCATGGGGGCCGGACCGGCCGGAGCGTTGATCATGACGCTGCCTGCGGTCAGTTTGCCTTCGCTGGTTATGCTAGGCCGCGTTCTTAGTCTGCGCACCCGTCTCGTGATCGCCTCCGGCGTAGCGCTTTCAGGCGTAGTTGCCGGCCTGGTCGCGATGATGGTATTTTGACATGAAAGAAAAATCGGAGAACCCCGATTTGATGCGCCGGTGGTTGTAGCGCGATACGTCGAAACCGATCTGGTCGCCTCGTGACACAAAGTTCCGGAACAGGTCGGATTTGTATTCTAACCGCTCCATTTCGTGGTATGCTTTAACCGCATTTAGAAACTGGATGCACTGGAATTTTCTCAGTAACCGCCCTGACTCACTATAAATTCTTTATTATACAATATGTTGCCAGGAGTAGAAAATGGAACGCGAATTCCGGCGTCACGAAGCGCGGGAAACAAGTCCACTCCTTGCCCATCCTCTTTATGCAAACATACTCGGGATTAATGGCGCACTAAAATGGTGCGTTTTCTGTTATCCATCCAATCTGATCAAGGATAATTCATGCAACACGCTCATATCGAACAACTCACTGCATTAGAACGTCGTATCAACTTGTCTGTGGAGTTGCAGGCCATTGAATCCGAAATCGCCCAGCGCTTGAAACGGATTGCGCGCACCACCCGAATCGACGGTTTTCGTCAGGGCAAAGTGCCGATGTCGCTGGTCGTCAAGCAATATGGTGGCGAAGTGCGTCAGGAAGTGCTGGGCCAGGCTGTGGAGCAGGCGTTTTCATCGGCGGTGCAGACGCATCAGCTTAAAGTGGCGGGGTTGCCCCGCATTGAGCCTAAAACGGACGCGGTGAACCCAGGCCAGTTTGAATTTTATGCGACTTTCGAAGTCTATCCCGAGATCACGGTCGGCGGGTTGGAGAGCGCTGAAATCACTCGTCCGGTCGTCGCTGTCGGGGATGCCGAAGTCGACAAAACCATTGCGGTATTGCGCAAGCAGCGTGTACAGTATGTGACAGTTGATCGCGCAGCTCAGAATGAGGATCTGATCACCTTGAACTATGTCGGCAAAATCGACGCTGAGGTGTTTCCCGGCGGCGAAGCGCAGGGCTTTCGCGTAGTCCTGGGCGAGGGCCGTACCCTGCCGGATTTTGAGGCCGCGCTGATGGATGTCAAGGCGGGCGACAAAAAGACGTTCGCGGTGACCTTCCCGGCCGATTATCAGGCTGCCGGACTGGCAGGGAAAACCGCGCAGTTCGAGGTTGAGGTTACCGATGTAGCCGCGCCGGAATTGCCGCCAATCGATGCGGAATTCGCGAAGAGCCTGGGCATTGCCGACGGCGATGTAGAGAAAATGCGCGCCGAGATCAAGACCAATCTGGAGCGCGAAGTTAAAAACCGCTTGCTGGCGCAAACCAAAGACCAGGTCATGCAGGTGTTGTTAACCGCAACAGCGGTGGAAACTCCCAGGGCGCTGGTGC
>DAICZK010000211.1 GCA_027311185.1 Sulfuriferula sp. | reverse complement strand
GCGTCGTATCGAGCGACCAGCCGGTCTCGTCCGCCACCTGAATTTGCGCCCGCTCCAGCAACGCGCGCAAGCGCCGCGCACTCATTCTGTCCTGCACCACCAGCGCAATGCTTGTTCTGCCTTCGGCCAGCCACCAGCGCACCTGCGTATCGGCCGCTGCGGCCTCTTCTTCCAGGCTGTGCGTCGCGCAAAAGCTCAATCCCGCCTGCAAGGGGCTGCGTGGCAGTTCGGCAGCCCAGTCGTGCGCACGTTGCGCCAGCGGCGCGTCGGGAACTTCCGGCCACGCCGCCTGCAAGGTACGCGCAATCTCATTGTCGCGCGGCGCGGCGATATAAGTCACCGGCTGACGCTGCGCGTACTGCACCAGGCAATTTTGCTCCAACCGCGTCAGGCCAGACAGGCCCAGCGCGAACAAAGGCGCAGCAGCGATCTGCGCGAGGCGCGCCAGTTGCAGGGCATAGAGCGTGGCCGGACTCAAATCGCCGCGCTCCAGATCATTGCGGCTCAGCGCAAACCAGAGTTCGTGCACCAGGCTGGCTTCGAATTCGACCGCCGTATGTCGCTGCACGCGATAGTAAGCGAGCACTTGCGCGGCAAACTCGTCCCGGTCCAGCGGCAATGTCGCTGCCTGATAGGTCAGCTCATCGAACAGACGGCCGATCTCGTCGCACATCGTCCATAATAACGCGGGCTCGAACCATCCCCGCGCCTTGAGCGCATGATAGAGTAGCGCGGTTCTGCGACTGTCGGGCAACACCCTGCCGCCGCACTGCACATTGGCAGCCCAGGCGGGGAAAGTGAGTACTTGCGGCGCAAGTAAAACGGATCGGGCGCTGGCCGTCAGCAACGCCCGGTTCAGCTCGGCTCCGGCGTGAAAATTGGGCACCAGAACTACGGTGTCGACTAGTTCCGTCCGACTGGCCGCGCAGTGATCGAGTATCGTTTGCGCAGCCCGCAAAAACCACGCGGCGAGCACGCCGATTAGCGTTTCAGGTAGGGGAGCTTGCCGGTTTTCTCAGCCCACTCGTCCGCGTCAGGCAAAGGGTCCTTACTGGCGATGATCGGTTTCCAGTCTTTCGCGAGGTCGGCATTCAACGCGATGCAATGCTGTTGATCGGCGGGGACATCGTCCTCGGAAAAAATCGCCTCGACCGGACACTCCGCTACGCACAAGGTGCAATCGATGCACTCCTCGGGATCGATTACCAGAAAATTGGCGCCTTCGCGGAAGCAGTCCACCGGACAGACATCCACACAATCGGTATATTTACACCGGATACAGCTTTCAGTTACTACATAAGTCATTGCTCGACCCTTTATTGACCTGACAAAAATGATTCTACCCAGTCTGCGGGCTGGTTATACTGTAGCGAAGCGCATATTTTACTCCGCTTTTCCCAATGTGGTAGCTGCGGCAGGGAAAAGCCGGCGCATAATCCGCGACATCGGCGGGCGCCGTATCCTCTACTTCCATTCTGGAGATCGTCATGAGCATGAAACTCGAAACCGGCGCGCTCGCTGAAGCGCTGAAATCCCTCCCCGACTGGGCGCTGGAAAACGGCAAGCTGCATCGCCGGTTCCAGTTTCGCGATTTCGTCGCCGCGTT
>DAICZK010000210.1 GCA_027311185.1 Sulfuriferula sp. | reverse complement strand
TCCTGGCTCTGGTTGCCCGCCAGTACATTGGCCTGCATGGCGGCGCCGAGTGCCACGACCTGTTCGGGATCGACATTGGTCAGTGGCGCTTGTCTGAAAAATTCTGTCACTGCCTGCCGCACGTTGAGCATCCGCGTCGCGCCGCCGACCAGCACTACGCCGGTAATGTCCTCGACCGTTAATTTGGCGTCGCGCAGCGCGCGCCGGGTCGGTTTGAGCGTGCGTTCGACCAGTGCGGCGCCAAGACGGGTAAAGGTATCGAGCGAGAGCAGCGCGTCGACGGTCTGGCCGTCGGCGAGCACGGTATTGATATGGGCCGTTTCTTCGGTGGACAAGGCTTCCTTGGCGGCACGCGCCTCTGTAAGCAAATTCTGCATGTCCTGCGGGCTGAGTTCCGGCAGCGCCAGTTGTTCGCCGACCCAGGCGGCGATGGCGCGGTAGAAATCGTCGCCGCCAAGCGCGGAATCGCCGTTGGTCGCCAGTACCTCAAATATGCCCTGCGAGAGTTTTGAGTATCGAAATATCGAAGGTCCCGCCGCCCAGATCGTAGACGGCATAAGTGCCTTCGGCGGCATTGTCGAGGCCGTATGCGACAGCAGCGGCGGTCGGCTCGTTGAGCAGTCGCAGCACGTTTAATCCGGCCAGGCGCGCGGCATCTTTGGTGGCTTGCCGTTGCGCGTCGTCGAAATAAGCCGGTACGGTGATGACCGCGCCCGTGAGTTCGCCACCCATCGCGGCCTCAGCCCGGCTACGCAGCGCCTTGAGAATTTCCGCCGCGACTTCGACGGGTGTTTTGACTCCGGCCGCCGTGCTGATCTGTACCATGCCGGGGGTGTCGACCAGCTGGTACGGAATCTGTTGCTGCACCAGGCTCAGGTCGGCCAGCCCGCGCCCCATCAGCCTTTTGGCCGACGCGATGGTATTGAGGGCATCGCTGCTTTGTTGCGCGAGCGCGGCATGGCCAATCACTGTCTCACCGTTGGTCAGATAGCGCACTACCGATGGCAGCAGGGCGCGCCCGCCATCGTCGCGGATCACGCTGCTGGTGCCGCTGATAACGCTCGCCACCAGCGAATTGGTCGTGCCCAGGTCGATGCCGATTGCCAGCCGGTGCTGGTGCGGCGCGGCGGACAGGCCGGGTTCGGATATCTGTAGTAGGGCCATGATAAATATCACCAATCGAACATGATCAACGGTCGGATGTCAGACTTTGAAGCTCTCGCCGCAACCGCACTGGTCTTTGACATTGGGGTTGTTGAATTTGAATCCTTCGTTCAGCCCTTCGCGGACGAAATCGAGCTCGGTTCCGGCGAGGAAGGCGTGACTTTTCGGGTCGATCAGGATGGTGACGCCGCAACTCTCGAACAGCAGATCGTCCTGTTCCGCCGTATCGGCGAATTCAATGGCGTAGGCGAGACCGGAACAGCCGCTGGTTTTGACCGCAAGGCGTAAACCTATGCCCTTGCCGCGCTTTTCGATGAAACTGCTGATGCGATTCGCCGCGCTTTGCGTAACGGTAACTGACATGATGGCCTCCTGGAATCCGCCTTTATTACATCGAAAACGAACTGCCGCAGCCGCAGGAAGAGGTAGCATTCGGGTTCTTGATGAGAAAACGCGAACCTTCCAGACCTTCTTCATAGTCGACTTCAGCGCCGGCCAGATACTGGAAGCTCATGGCGTCTATCAGTAACGTAACGCCGTTTTTTTCGACCTGCATATCGTCTTCGTTTACCGTTTCATCGAACGCGAAACCGTATTGAAAGCCCGAGCAG
>DAICZK010000020.1 GCA_027311185.1 Sulfuriferula sp. | reverse complement strand
ACACCGAACAGGCACAGGCACAGGTCAAATTATATGACGTGCCCTATACGGCCGATAAGAAATCCTTGCTCACTCACATCCGCGCTAAACTCTCGGACCGAACATCTCCCGCGAACCAGCATACGGCCCAAATGCCCGAGCAAGTTCACATCAGTTGCGGCGAAAAAAACGTCATCGCCGCCCTGGCTCACCCGGAATCCTCGGAGAGGCTGATCGCGTACCCCCAACTGATCGGTCATCCGGATGAAGACTATTTCCGCTTAAACGTGCCGCGCGACGGGGCGCGCTGCGAGGCCGGAATCAACGATCTGGTCATGGTGCATGACGAGGCCGGAATCGGAACACCTACCCTGTCCGCCATTCGTTGGGCGGAGAAATCCGACCGCGCGAACGCGACGCTGGGCATGGAAAAAATCGGGGTCACACCAAGGCTGGTCGATTTCCTTGCCGTGGCGGAGGCGTCGGCGCCGACTCCCTTTGCCGACGCCGCGCCCAATACGGCGCTAGTCGCCATCACATTAAGGCAACCCAGCACCTTGATCAGTTTTCACGCGATCGAGCGCCGCTATCTGGACGTACTGGAGGGCGACTATATCTACCGTATCCGCATCCAGGCATTGTTGGAGAAAAACGCCCATTGGCTGCGGTTCCGCTTCACTCGCCTGAGCCGCACCTATCGCCCCCAATCAGCCGCGCCCCAGGTAGCGCCGGACGAACG
The DNA here is from genome assembly GCA_027311185.1 of Sulfuriferula sp. Classification (GTDB taxonomy): domain Bacteria; phylum Pseudomonadota; class Gammaproteobacteria; order Burkholderiales; family Sulfuriferulaceae; genus Sulfuriferula. Next base: position 15,341 of record DAICZK010000020.1, on the reverse strand, counting down.
CGCCAGAATTCACTGACTGCGTCGTTCCACGTCGCCGATATGAAAACCGAACTCGCCTTTACGCTTATCTTCAAAATATTGGCGCAAGGTCTTTTCTATCGTCAGAAACGCAATCTCGGACCAGGGGATTTCCGCTTCGGAGAATAATGCCACTTCCAGACTTTCTTCGCCTGGTGCGAAATCCAGATCGAGCAGGCGAGCACGAAACATTAAATACACCTGGTTGATATGCGGCAGATTATACAGCGTGAACAAATGCAGGATCTCCACCCGCGCACCGGCTTCTTCAACTGTTTCGCGCAAGGCGCCCTGCAATGTTGTTTCGCCATTTTCCATGAATCCGGCGGGCAGCGTCCATTTGCCGTATTGCGGTTCAATCGCGCGCCGGTACAGCAGCACTTTGTCCTCCCACTCCGGCAGACAACCTACGACCATTTTCGGATTCTGATAATGCACCGTTTCGCATATCTGACACACGTCGCGCAGACGGTTGTCGCCCGCCGGAATGAACCGTGTCACCTGACTGCCGCATTCGCTGCAAAATTTCATAACCCCTCCGCCAATGGATCAATTCGCATTAAGCGCTGCGGGATCATCATGCCGTCAGCGCGCAGATCGACCAGCCCTAAAAACAGTCGGTTATGATAAACCCGCACCAGTCCAGTCGGGCCGGGGCGACCCTCGCAAACCGGGCGCTGCCCCTGCAACAAGGCTCTTGCGGCTGCCCCGCCAGTCTCGACTGCGGGGAGATAAGCTACCAGGCTATCGGTTGAAGATAGCCTCTGATCGCGCGTGGCGCTATCGTCCGCCGTCAACTGCGCGAGCGACACGGCTTGATCCAAATTGAAGCCGCCACTCGCCAGTCTCGTCAGCTCGCGCAAATGCGCGCCACAACCGAGCACTGCGCCGATGTCCTCGGCCAGAGTACGAATATAAGTGCCCGCGCTGCACCGTACCTCCAGAGTCAGCGTTGTCCCGCCCGCGGCGATGATGGCGATGCTGCGTATGTGCACGGGCCGCGCCGGACGAGTGATGGTAATGCCCGCGCGCGCATATTCGTACAGCGGCTTGCCCTGATATTTTAGAGCAGAATACATCGGCGGAGTTTGCATGATGGCGCCGACAAATCCGGCTACCGCGGTTTCGATTTGCGCGGCGCTGACCGAGACCGGACGAGTTTCGAGCGTCTCGCCTTCCGGGTCGCCGGTTGTCGTCGTCACGCCCAGCTGTAACTGGGCACGGTAACTTTTATCGGCTTCGAGTTGATACTGCGAAAATTTGGTCGCCTCGCCAAAGCACAGCGGCAACAAACCGCCTGCGAACGGGTCCAGCGTGCCGGTATGCCCGGCTTTTTCAGCCTGATACAGACGCTTGACCATCTGTAGTGCGGCATTGGAGGTAATGCCTGTCGGTTTATCCAGCAACAATACGCCGTTGACCGGGCGCTTGAGATGTTTTACCTGACTCACGCGTTATCGTCTGAGCCGGGTGGAGTTTCGGCAGCGACTGCCTTGTCGATAAGGCTGGACATATAAGCGCCGCGCACGACCGAGGTGTCGTACACGAAATTCAGTTGCGGCACGATGCGCAAACGCATTCTGGCGCCTAGTTGGCTGCGTATGAATCCTGCCGCGTGATTGAGTATCTGCATGATTTGCAGAGCATGCTGCGGCGATCCGAGCACGGTAAAAAAAGCTTTGGCGTGTTCGAGATCGCGCGTCACCACGACTTCGGTAATGGTCACCATGCCGACCCGCGGATCATGTATGCCGGCGCGAATGATGTCGGCCAACTCGCGCTGTATCTGTTCGGCTACGCGCCGTGATCGTGGAAAGTCCCTCGCCATGTCACAAGCTGCGGGCGACCTGCACGATTTCGTAAACCTCGAGTTTGTCGCCGACTTCGAGGGCGTGGTAATTTTTCAGCGACAGCCCGCAGTCATAGCCGAATTTGACTTCCTTGACGTCGTCCTTGAAGCGTTTTAACGAATCCAGTTCGCCTTCGAACACCACTTCGTCGCGACGCTGGACACGCACTCGCTGACCCCGCTTCACTACGCCGTCGAGCACGTGACAACCGGCGACTGTACCAATCTTGGAAATAACATACACTTCCCGCACTTCTACCATGCCGGTCACATTTTCTTTCAGTTCCGGCGTCAACATACCCGATAGCGCGGCTTTTACCAGATCGACCACTTCATAGATAATATTGTAGTAACGGATATCGACCCCGAGCGATTCGGCCAGCTTGCGCGCGGTCGCGTCGGCGCGAATATTGAAGCCGATAATCACGGCCTTGGAGGCCATGGCCAGGTTCACGTCCGACTCGGAAATAGCGCCCACGCCGCTATGCAGGATTTCGACCTTGACTTCATTCGTCGATATTTTTTGCAACGCGGTGGTCAGCGCCTCGGCTGAACCCTGCACGTCCGATTTGATGATCAGCGGCAAGCGCTTGGCCTCACCGTCGCCCATCTGCTCCATGATACTTTCGAGCTTGGCGGCCTGACGCTTGGCCAGCTGCACATCGCGGAATTTCCCCTGTCGAAACAATGCGATCTCGCGCGCCTTGCGCTCGTCCTGCAACACCATGGCGTCTTCGCCGGCACGCGGAACATCCGACAACCCCTGTATTTCCACCGGTATCGATGGCCCGGCTTCCTGCACCGGCTTGCCGTCTTCGTCGAGCATGGCGCGTACGCGACCGTACACGGCGCCGACCAGCAGCACGTCGCCGCGTCTGAGCGTACCCGACTGCACCAGCAGGGTTGCGACCGGGCCACGACCTTTGTCGAGCCTGGCTTCGATAATGACCCCGCGTGCAGGTGCCACCGTTGCCGCCTTGAGTTCCAGCACTTCGGCCTGCAACAGAATCGCTTCAATCAGACCATCGATATTAATGCCTTTTTTCGCCGAAACTTCAACATACTGGGTATCACCACCCCAATCTTCTGGCACCACGCCTTGCGCGACCAATTCCTGGCGAATACGCTCGGCGTTGGCTTCAGGTTTATCAATCTTGTTCACCGCAACGACCATCGGCACGCCTGCGGCCCTGGCATGGTGTATCGCTTCTATGGTTTGCGGCATGACTCCGTCGTCGGCGGCCACGACCAGCACCACCAGATCGGTGACTTTCGCACCGCGCGCACGCATCGCGGTAAACGCTTCGTGTCCTGGGGTGTCGAGGAAGGTCACCATGCCGCGGTCGGTTTCTACGTGATAGGCACCGATATGCTGGGTAATCCCGCCCGCCTCGCCGCTGGCAACACGGGCGCGGCGAATCGCGTCGAGCAACGAAGTTTTACCATGATCGACGTGGCCCATGACAGTCACCACAGGAGCGCGCGGCAACAACTCGACTTCGTGTTTCTCGGATTCCTCAAGGAAGGATTCCGGCGTATCGAGCGGCGCCGGTTTGGCGATATGCCCCATTTCCTCCACCACGATCATTGCGGTTTCCTGATCGAGTACCTGGTTGATCGTCACCATGCTGCCCATTTTCATCAGCGCCTTGATAACTTCGGTCGCCTTGACCGACATCTTGTGCGATAACTCGGCGACAGTAATCGTTTCCGGCAGCAATATTTCCTGGACGATAGGCTCGCTAGGCGCGCTAAATGAATTGCCAGCATCACTGTCGTGCTTGTGACGATTGCCGCCCTTGCGGTTACGCCACGCGTCGCCACCGCTGTCGCCGCGCGACTTGATGCCGCGCTTCTTGGCCTGCATCTCGTTCCAGGTGGCGTCTTTGGTTTTGGCGGGCGCGGCCTTGGGTTTTTTGTCGGCGGGCTTCTCGGTTTTAGCGGTTTCCCCGGCCTTGGCTGGCGTTTTGTGCAGAGTGCCGTCGGTCGCTGGCGGCTTGACCGCTACCGGGGGCGGATTCTTGGCGGTCTCGGCTGCCTGCGTTTGTTCCTCGACGGCCTGCTTGCGCTTGACTTCACGCTCCTGCTTGATACGAATCTCTTCCGCCTGACGCTCGTGCAACGCCGAATGACGCCGCGCTTCGTCGGCGCGACGGGCTAATTCCTGTTCGTCGAGAACGGGCCGGACTATACGCTTGCGCAAGACTGCCGGCTGGTCACCGACCGGTTCGTCAACTGCGAGTGGCGCGGCGGAGGCATCTGCATTACCCAGCGCCTCAGCCGCTGCTTCGACCGCAACTGGTTCGGGCGGCGTAGCTGGCTCGGACGGGGCTGCTGCAACAACGGTTTCATCCATAATAGTCTCAACCTTGGTTGTCCCGACCTCGGTCTGTTCGGGCGCACCACTGCCGACGATTTCCGGAATGGAAACCGGAGCTTCGTCCTGTGTCGCCGATATCTCCTCGACCTGAGCCTGGATCAATGCCGCCAGTTCTGCGTCAATTGAATTCTGGGCCGCCCCGACAGGCGCTGCGCTCCCACCGACAGGTGCAGGCGTTTCGCGCTTGACCAGTACGCGTTTTTTCCGCACCTCGACCTGAATGGTACGCGCCTTGCCCGTGCTGTCAGATTTTTTTATCTCGGTAGTTTCCTTGCGCATCAACGTGATCTTGCTTTTCGCCTCTTTGGCGCCGTGCTTGTCGCGCAAATAATCCAGCAAGCGCGATTTGTCCTGCTCGGTAATAGCGTCGGCCGCCACTGATTTGTCTACGCCGGCCGCACGCAACTGCTCCAGCAGTAATCCGGAGGAGAGTTTCAGTTCTTTGGCAAATTGTTCTACGTTCATATCGGGGGCTGTCGAAGCTTTCTCTACCATTTATTTTAGGGCTTGTTACTCAAACCAGGGGGCACGCGCCGCCATAATCAGTGTAGAAGCCAATTGCGCGTCCACACCCGTCATTTCAATCAGTTCGTCCACGCCAAGCTCCGCCAACTCTTCCGAATTGGTAATTTGCTGCGTGGCAAGCAAATGCAGCAGAGCACTGTTCATGCCATCCAGAGAGGCCAGATCGTTACCCACCTTCTCCGCTTTCTCCTCGCTTGCAATCGCGTCGGTGAGCAGGGCGTTGCGGGCACGTGCGCGCAATTCGTTGACCAGATCCTCGTCGAATCCCTCGATCGCCAGCATTTCACCGATAGGCACATAAGCGACTTCTTCAACGCTGCCGAAACCTTCACCCACCAGCATGTCGGCAACTTCTTCGTCGACATCGAGCTTATCGACGAACAATGCACGCACGGCGAGCGCCTCGGACTCGTTCTTTTGCTGCGCTTCTTCGACCGTCATGATGTTCAATTCCCAGCCCGTCAGTTCCGAAGCGAGGCGCACGTTCTGCCCGCTGCGGCCGATAGCCTGCGCCAGCTGGTCTTCTTCGAGCACGACGTCCATGCTATGTTTTTCTTCGTCCACCACGATACTGCTGACTTCGGCGGGCGCTAGCGCATTGATGACAAACTGCGCAGCTTCGGGCGACCAGAGTATGATATCGACGCGTTCACCAGCCAACTCGCCCGTCACCGCCTGAACACGAGAGCCGCGCATGCCGACGCAGGTGCCGATAGGATCGAGTCGCTGGTCGTTGGATTTTACTGCAATTTTTGCACGAGCGCCCGGATCGCGCGCAGCACCTTTGACTTCCAGCAAACCTTCTTCGATTTCTGGAACTTCCAGCTCAAACAATTTGATGATGAATTCCGGCGCGGTGCGCGAAAGAATAAGCTGCGGGCCACGCCCGCCGCGCTCCACCCGCAATAAAAACGCACGCACCCTATCGCCTACGCGCAGATTTTCTTTCGGAATCATCTGCTCGCGGGGCAGTAAACCCTCTACCCGACCCGATTCCACGATAGCATTGCCACGCTCCATCCGTTTGATCGTGCCGGTGACCAGATACTCTTTACGATCCAAAAAATCGCTCAGTATCTGTTCGCGCTCGGCATCGCGGATACGCTGCAATATGACCTGCTTTGCCGCTTGTGCGCCGATCCGGCCAAACTCGACGGCTTCGAGCGGTTCGCGCGCGAAATCGCCGATTTCAAGATCGGGGTGCGAAATCTGCGCGTCGGTCCAGGCAATCTGGCTGTCGGTATGCTCGTGATCAAGATCCGCCACCACTTCCCAGCAACGAAAAGCGAGATATTCGCCGCTCTCGCGATCGATTTCGACGCGGATATCGGCGCCGTCCTGAAACCGCTTCTTGGTCGCCGATGCCAAGGCCTGCTCCAGCGCGCTGAACACGATTTCCCTGTTTACATTTTTTTCTCTGGCTAACGCATCAACCAGCAATAAAATCTCGCGGCTCATTTTTCAAAAACCTCCGGCCTTTCTGGCAATTACAGATCAGGAACCAAACGCGCGCTATCGATGTTGCCAAGCGCCAGCATAACGACCTGTCCGTCTACATCCAATTCAATTTGAGCATCACTGGCTCCGCGTATCACACCGACAAAACGGCGTTGACCCGCCAGGGCGACACGCAATTTGACTTGCGCCCGTTCACCCATGAAGCGCTGATAATCGGTGAGTTTCTTAAGCGGCCTGTCCATGCCGGGGGACGACACTTCCAATCGCTCGTAGTCGATATTTTCGACTACCAGCCAGTTGCTCAGGTGATTGCTCACCAAAGTGCAGTCATCCAGACTGATGCCCTCTGGCTTATCGATAAAAACACGCAACTGCCCGCTCTTAACCGACATCGACATATCAACCAGTTCGTAACCCAGGCCTGCAAGCGTAGCTTCCATCAACGACTCTAGCGTCATTTGCGCTCCACAAACAAAAAATGGGCTAAAAGCCCATAAGCATCTTGCGGCTGTGATAACCCAAGACAAAATCCCATTCTACTCTTGATGCTGGTGCCCGTGATACTGGTGCCCGGAGCCGGAATCGAACCGGCACGCCGATTTCTCAGCGAGGGATTTTAAGTCCCTTGTGTCTACCTATTCCACCACCCGGGCGTCTGGAGGCGGGGGTCGGAATCGAACCGGCGTCCACGGCTTTGCAGGCCGCTGCATAACCACTCTGCCACCCCGCCAGACTACAGTACCCGTCGACGAAACTCATCAACTAAAAAGGGAAAGCACCAGGCTTTCCCTTTTACCGGGCTTCTCCATGAGTTGGAGCGGGAAACGAGATTCGAACTCGCGACCTATACCTTGGCAAGGTATCGCTCTACCAGCTGAGCTATTCCCGCGTCAATGAGTTGCGTATTGTAATGATTACCCGCCCGTTGTCAACACTTTCCTGTTCGCTGCGGCAAACGCCGCCGTTTTCATGCAGGTCGACCGCTTATTGCACGCCTGCCAGCCGGCGCAAATCCAGGCCCCATTCGGCGGGACTTTGCACGCTCGCGACATCGAGCCCTTTCGAGGCGTCAATCCAGACCTCGGCGACACGGCTTCGCTGTAGATCGACTATCTCTTTTTGCCCCGTGAGCTTGAACGATGTTTTCCAGAACCCATGATCCAACCAGTTGCCGACGATTTCATCGACGTACATTCCAACGACCAGGTCACGTACATTGATTTTTTTCGCATGGTCTGCTCCAGACTCTATAATTCTAGCGTAACTGTTTTTTCCAAATTGTGCTACAAACTCGACGCACCGAACAGTATGGTTCCAGGGCAAGCCCGCACTTTAAAAGCCGCCCGCCTACGCTTTCTAGGTTAAAATGCCGACTTTCAGTGTTTGGGTTTGGCTCTATGGATACGCTATTTCTGCGTGATTTCAGGTTGCAAATAATTATCGGAGTTTACGAGTGGGAGCGTCGTGCACCCCAGACCATCCAGCTGGATATCGAAATCGGCCTGCCTCACAGCCGCGCCAGCCTGAGCGACAATGTTGCGGACACCATCAATTATGCCGAAATCGCGGAGCGCATTCGCGATTACGCGACGCAGCGCGAATTCAATCTGGTCGAAGCGCTGGCCGAACAGATTGCACAGCTGGTGATAAGGGAATTTGGCACACCCTGGATCAAGGTTTGCGTGACCAAACTGGGTGTGGTGCGCGGCATCAGGCAATTGGGCGTGTGCGTCGAGCGCGGACAGAAGATCTAGGCGTGCATCAGCCCCGCGGATGATGTCTGGCGTGCAGTTGTTTCAGGCGCTCGCGCGCCACGTGGGTATAAATCTGGGTCGTCGCCACATCGGCGTGTCCGAGCAATAGCTGAACCACGCGCAAATCGGCCCCGTGGTTCAATAAATGCGTCGCGAAGGCGTGACGCATGACGTGAGGTGAAGGCAATTTGAACAGCCCCGCCTGCCGCGCCCGGCGTTTGATCAGATACCAGAAAGCCTGTCTGGTCATCGCCTCTCCGCGCTGCGTCACAAACAAAGCCTCGCTTACCCGGCCGCGCAGCAGCGAGTCGCGCGCATGGTGCAAATAACGCAGCAATGCCTCGACCGCCATCTCGCCCAGTGGCACGATGCGCTCTTTATTGCCCTTGCCCATCACCTGCACGACCCCCATGTCGACATTCACGCTCTGCAATCGCAGACCCACCAGCTCCGACACGCGCAAGCCGCTGGCGTAGAGCACCTCCAGCATGGCGCGATCACGTACGGACAGGACGTCGTCACCGAGCGGCGCGGCAAGCAGCGCTTCGACCTCCGCCTCGCTCATGCTCTTGGGCAGCCCGCGCGGCAGCTTGGGCGCATCAAGCCTGACCGTAGGATCGTGTGTCACGCGCCCATCGCGCAAGGCCAGCCGATAAAACCGCTTCAGCGTCGACAGCTGTCGCGCTGTGCTGCGCGGGCTGCCGCGCCGCCGATAACGATACTGCAGGTAAGTTTCCATATCGCCCTGCACGACGGCGAGCAGGGATTTTCCCTCGAGCCAGCGCGCGAACTGCATCATGTCGCGCCGGTAGCTTTGCAGCGTATTGGCGGCCAGGCCGTCCTCCAGCCAGAGCAAATCGCAGAAGCCGTCAATCAGTGGTAGCGTTTCGGGATTCATGGGTCAGTAGCCAGAGTTTATAATCCAGCGCGGCGCCCGCGCGCTGGTGCATGAATCCGCCGCGCCCCGTTTTAGCGACGGCGCGATGGCACGGGATCACAATCGGCAACGGGTTGGCACCGCAGGCCTGACCGACGGCGCGCGCACCGGAACCGATCGCGACGGCAATCTCACCATAACTGCGCGTCTGCCCGAGCGGAATCGCCCGCAACGCTTCCCACACCCGCTGCTGGTGCGCGCTGGCGGCCACGAGCAGTGGCAAATCCAGTTCGGCGGACGGGTCATCCCAGTACGATGACAACATCGACTCCAGCGCTCGCACGGCCGTCAGCTCAGTATCAGGCGGGCGCAAGGCATGATCCCTGCCAAGAAAATCTATCCGCAGCACTCCCTGCGCATCGGCGACCACCCCCAGATGCGCGAATGGCGCAGCCAGCACCGCAGCGTAAGAATCAGCAGCTAACGGGAGCATCATTCGTCGGCACCTGCCGCAAAACCGGGCGCGACCATTTGCCGCGCCTCGCGCGGAGCAACTACCCGCCTGCGGCGAGCGCGTATCAGCAGCATCAAACCGATAAAAAAATCAGATATTTTCATTTTTGAGTTAAAATTCAACCATGATCAACAATGCTATGCTCGAAGATGGATATTAAAACCTATATGCACGAGGTTGGGCAAGCGGCGCGTGCAGCTTCTCGCGCCATTGCCAGGGCGGACAGCGCCGCCAAGAACCGCGCCCTGCTTGCCATCGCCGACGCGATCGAGCGCAACAGCGCCATGTTGCAGACCGCCAACCAGCAGGATATGGCCGCAGCGCAAGCCGATGGCCTGGATTCCGCGCTGCTGGACCGCTTGCAGCTAAACGCCGCAGCCATCGCCGGTATGGCGGAAGGCCTGCGCCAGATCGCGGCGCTCCCTGACCCTGTCGGCGAAATCACCGACCTGAAATATCGCCCGTCCGGCATTCAGGTGGGCAAGATGCGGGTTCCGCTCGGCGTTATCGGCATCATTTACGAATCTCGCCCCAACGTCACTGCCGACGCCGCCGGTTTGTGCCTGAAATCCGGCAACGCCGCCATTCTGCGCGGTGGCTCCGAAGCATTGCGCAGCAACCAGGTCATCGCCGCGTGCGTGAGCGAAGGCCTGGCCGCGGCCGGACTGCCGGAAACCGTCGTGCAAATCGTCAACACCACTGATCGGGCCGCTGTGGCGGAACTCATCACGCTGCGCGAATTTGTCGATGTCATCGTGCCACGCGGCGGCAAAAGCTTGATCGAGCGGTTGATGAAGGATGCACGCATTCCCGTCATCAAGCATCTGCACGGCGTATGCCACGTCTTTATCGACGAGCGCGCCGACCTGAATAAAGCCGTACGTATCGCGGACAACGCCAAAACCAGCCGTTACGGCACCTGCAACACCATGGAGACATTGCTGGTCGCGCAGGCGGTGGCAGCACAGGTATTGCCTGAAATCGCAAAGATATATACGGCCAAAGGCGTCGCCATGCGCGGCTGCCCATTGACTCGCGCCATCATCGCCGAGGCCGCTGCGGCAACGGAGGATGACTGGTTCACCGAATATCTGGCGCCCATCATTGCCATACGCATCGTCGAGGATATGGATGCGGCGATGGATCACATTCAGCATTACGGCTCGCAGCATACCGACAGTATCGTTACCGAGGATTATTCGCGGGCGCGGCGTTTCCTGCGCGAAGTCGATTCCAGCAGCGTCATGGTCAACGCCTCGACACGCTTTGCCGACGGGTACGAATATGGACTGGGCGCCGAAATCGGCATCTCGACCGACAAAATCCATGCTCGGGGACCCGTCGGACTGGAGGGTCTAACCTCGCAAAAATGGATCGTGCTGGGCGATGGGCACGTGCGTGGCTAATCCGCGTCCGTTGCAACCCATAGGCATCTTCGGCGGCACATTTGATCCCATCCATTTCGGTCATTTGCGTCTGGCCGAAGAAATGGCCGAATCGCTGGAACTTGATCATGTGCGCTTTATTCCTACCGGCATGCCCCCGCACCGTAGCCGGCCGCGCACCGGCGCTATCCATCGGCTGGAGATGGTGCGCATCGCCACGGCGAACAATCCGCGCTTCATGGTCGACGAGCGCGAGGCGCTGCTGCCGCATTTGTCGTATACGGCCGACACCTTGCGGGCACTCAGGGCCGAACTCGGCGAGCAACAATCACTATGCCTGTTAATGGGCGCCGATGCCTTTCTCAATCTGTCTAGTTGGCAACGCTGGCAAGAGCTGTTTCTGTTGTCGCATATTGTCATCGCCCATCGCCCCGGCTTTCCTCAAAGCACCTGGAAAGACGCCATGCCGGAAGTGCTGCGCGACGAAATCGATACGCGCATGGCCAACCCGCAAGATCTGGCCCATTGCGCCGCCGGGCTGATCGTGTCAAGAGCGATCACCGCGCTCGATATTTCGGCCACCCATATACGTGAAACCCTGCACGCAGGACGCAATCCACGCTATCTGCTGCCCGACGCCGTGCTGGATTACATCTATACCTTTCAACTTTATTTACCGGAAATGCCATGAATACAGATCAAATTGTCGCCGCCATTATCGCTGCTATCGAAGACATCAAGGGGCAAGACATCGCCGTCCTCGACGTCTCGGCGCAAAGCTCGCTGTTCGAGCGCATGGTCATCGCCAGCGCGGACTCCACGCGTCAAACCAAAGCCATCGCCCACAACGTTCAGGAAAAGCTCAAACAGCAGCACGTCCCTGACCAGGGCATAGAAGGCATGGCTTCGGGCGAATGGGTTTTGCTCGATCTGGGCTCGGTCATCGTCCATGTAATGCAGCCCGCAGTACGCCAGTACTACAATCTCGAAGCATTATGGAGCGCCGCGGCCGACCAGCGCAGTCGCCGTCAGAGCGAAGCCTGATTTTTCGGGGCTCATGAAACTGCTCATCCTTGCCGTCGGCCAGAGAATGCCGACCTGGATCAACGACGGCTACAATGAATATGTTAAGCGCATGCCCAGAGAAATGCGTATCCAACTGGTCGAACTCAAACCGGATCGACGCGCCAGCGGCACAACCGCGGCGCAAGTAAAATCTATTGAACGCGACCGCATTCTCGCCGCCATTCCTACTCACGCCATCGCCTGGGCTCTGGACGAACGCGGTGAGCAGTTCGGCACACTGGAGTTGGCCGACCATCTTCGCAAAACCCAGGAGACAGGCAGCGATATTTGTTTTATCATAGGCGGCGCAGACGGCTTGCATGATGATGTCAAGCGTCGAGGAAACAAACTCTTTTCGCTGTCCCGCCTTACACTTCCGCACGGACTGGTGCGCGTGATCCTGGCGGAACAGCTTTATCGGGCCTGGAGTGTGATGCAGAACCACCCTTATCATCGTGAATAAGTACCCTCCGCGCATTTATCTTGCTTCGCGGTCGCCCCGGCGACGCGAAATACTGACTCAGATGGGTATCCGTTACGAAGTCCTGCTGCTGCGGGATTCCGGCGACCGGCAAGACCTCGATGAAAGTCCCAGCCCGAATGAATCGGCCGCCGATTATGTCCAGCGCATTGCGACCAACAAAGCCCGCATCGGCTGGCAACGGGTCAAACAGCGCAAACTCGCTCCTTATCCCGTACTGGGCGCCGACACCAGCGTAACATTGGACGGTGAAATATTCGGCAAACCTTACACCAAAGAAGCTACGGTAGCCATGTTAAATACACTGTCGGGGCGCACGCACCAGGTCATGACGACGATCGCGCTGGTTTTTCGGGACCAGATCCAGCACCTGACCAGCGTTTCCGATGTCACCTTCAAACCGTTATGCGCCAGCGAGATCGAACACTACGCCGCGAGCGGCGAAGCCTGGGATAAAGCCGGGGCGTATGCGATACAGGGACGCGGCGCGGCATTCATTCGCCACCTGAGCGGCAGCTACTCGGGCGTCATGGGGCTACCTATCTTCGAAACCGCCGAATTGCTCGACCAGATCGATCTGAAGAAAGTCACGGCCTAGGATAGGACGACGCCCTGTCGCAGCAGTGCCTGGCACGCTGCCATCCGACACGGGGATCGCCGAGCCGGGATGGGATGGAATACCCCGACCGCAAACACAAAATTGACCATTTGTCCGGCATACTTTATCCTTGTTTCTTATTCTCGGTTCTCCGCCACTCGCCATCCATATCGACATGCCCATTAGTATAAAATCTGCTACAGACATCGAAAAGATGCGTATCGCCGGCCGCCTCGCCGCCGAGTTGCTCGATTACATCACGCCGTTCGTCCAGCCCGGCGTCACCACTGGCGAACTGGACAAGCTCTGTCACGACTATATGGTCGACGTGCAACACAGCATTCCGGCCCCGCTGAACTACGCACCGCCCGGACACACGCCTTATCCGCGTTCCATCTGCACTTCCGTCAACCAGCAAATCTGCCATGGCGTACCGAGCGAAAAACAGCTCAAAAACGGCGATATCATCAACATCGATGTGACGGTCATCAAGGATGGCTGGCACGGCGACAGCAGCCGTATGTTTTATGTCGGCACCGTAGCGCCGCACGCCAAGCGGCTCTGCGAAATCACCTATCAGGCGATGTGGCACGGCATCAAAATGGTGCGGGCCGGCGTACTGCTCGGCGATATCGGGCATAGCATACAAAAATTCGCCGAAGCACAGGGCTACAGCGTGGTGCGCGAATTCTGCGGTCACGGCATAGGCCGCGAATTCCACGAAGAACCTCAGGTATTGCATTACGGCCGTCCCGGCACCGGCCTTCAGCTGGCCAGCGGCATGATCTTCACGATAGAGCCCATGATTAACGCCGGGCGGCGCGACATTCGGCAACTTGGCGACGGCTGGACCATAGTGACCAAGGACCGCAGCCTGTCGGCGCAATGGGAACATACCGTGCTGGTTACGGACGACGGTTACGAAATCATGACGGTATCTCCGGGCACGCCCGCGCCGCCGCCTTTTGTCGGCGGCGCGGGCTGACCAGCCATTGAACGCCCCTGACCGCGCTCGCGCCAATGCCTGGCGGGGCCAGTTACGCGATGAGCGCAACGCAATCAGGCTCGCTTTTCAGAACGGCGCGCCGATACGCTCGGTGCTGCTGCGCAATTGCCGGCTTACCGACACGCTGCTGCGTACCTTGTGGCAATCGCTGGACTTGCCGGCCAGCGCCATATTGGCCGCGGTAGGCGGCTACGGCCGCAAGGAGTTGTTCCCCTACTCCGACATCGACCTGCTGATACTACTAGAGCATCCGGCTGAGGCTCACGAGCAAGCGGCGATAGAACAGCTGGTCAGCCTGTTTTGGGATATCGGGCTGGAAGTCGGCCATAGCGTACGCACGATAGATGAATGCCTGTCTGAATCCGACCATGACATCACCGTGGCAACCAATCTGCTGGAAGCGCGCTATCTGATTGGCAACCGCGAGCTATGTCGCAGCTTCCGCCAGCGCTTTGGCGAACAACTGGATCAGCGCAGCTTTTTCGAAGGCAAACTGGCGGAGCAGGATCAGCGCCACGCGCGATTCAACGACAGCGCCTATCAGCTGGAGCCCAACATCAAGGAAAGCCCCGGCGGCTTGCGCGATTTGCATAATCTGCGCTGGCTGGCGCGCGCCGCCGGCATAGGCCAGAGCTGGCGCGACCTGGTCAGTGCCGGGTTTCTCAACGCCGCCGAAATGCGCCAGATCCGGCGACTGGAGCACTTTTTGTTCGACCTGCGCGCCAGTCTGCATTATCTGGCCGGGCGGCGCGAAGACCGCCTGCTGTTCGATTACCAGACCGGCCTCGCCGAGCATTACCGGATCAGCGGGACCGCCTCGCGTCGCGCCAGCGAAATCCTCATGCAGCGTTACTATCGTAGCGTCAAGATTATCGCGCAGCTGCGCAACATATTGCTGCCCAGCCTGCGAGCGCGGGTATTCGGCAACCATCAACTCCCTGTCGTTGCGCTCAACGCACGTTTCCAGATTCGCGATAATCTGCTTAAGGTCGTAGACGACAGCCTGTTCGAACGCGAACCGCAGGCCATACTGGAAAGCTTCATCCTGCTGCAACAACGTTCCGAGCTATCCGGAATGAGCGCCTCGACACTACGTGCCTTGTGGCGCGCGCGACATTGCGTCGATGCAGCATTCCGCCGCGACCCGGTCAATCGCGCGCTGTTTATGCAGATACTGCGCGCGCCGTTCGGCGTTGCCCGAGCGCTGCGCAACATGAACGGCTACGGCCTGCTCGGTCGCTACATCCCGGCGTTCGGACGCATCGTCGGGCAAATGCAGCACGATCTGTTCCATATCTACACCGTCGACGAACACATCCTCACCGTATTGAGCAATTTGCGCCGCCTGACCATCCCCGAACTGGCGTACGAATACCCGCTTGCGAGTCGCCTGATCAGCGGTTTCAAACGGCCGGAAGTCCTGTATTTGGC
>DAICZK010000209.1 GCA_027311185.1 Sulfuriferula sp. | reverse complement strand
AGTAGTGCAAGTGGATATCATTAGGTCAAATCCAAAAGGTATTTTCGATCAGGCTGTGCGGCAGGCAATGCTACATTATCAATGCAAATCAAACGCCGAAGGTGACGTTGTAGCGGATCAGACCTTTCGCTTTAGTCTGTCGGATTGACAGGCAAGAGCCGCAAGCTATCCGGACGCATTGGCTACTACGCGCCTCCTAACGAGCAATGTTTGTGATTGCCGACCTGGACGACGTTCTATTTCCCGATTTTCTAGCGATGCGCTAAGTGCAGAGTTATAAATCTGTTCGTCGGCGGAAAACAGGCTAGCTCTCATCAATTCAGCACCCAGCCGGATATCCTCGTCGATGAAGGGTTGGGAAGTAGCTTGTTGCTTTTGCTCAATTTGATCCAGCACGTCATCCACTTCGACGGCATAACGGCGGGCGAGCCTCTCGGCTTCGCCCAAACCGCCGGTCATGAGCGAAAAGCGCAGATATCCATTCTTGCCGACACTCTGGATACCAGAAGCAAGGATGAGGGACGGTCCAGCGAGGTGTTTGAGATTACGAGAAAACCAGTAAGTTTGTCCACGCTACAGCATGTACATGGTCGATGAGTTCTTAGCCACGTTTTTAGCGACAATCCCAGCCACAACGATTAGCTGTAACGTTAGCTACAATTCATTGATTTATTTATCGATTTCAGCCTATTCAAGCGGTTGCATGTTGTTGGCGGAGAGAGAGGGATTCGAACCCTCGGTAAGGCTATAAACCCTACGCTCCCTTAGCAGGGGAGTACCTTCGACCACTCGGCCATCTCTCCTGATTGCTACGTCTTGATGCTTTCCGGCAATCTCGGACAGCGCGGAATTGTAGCCTGTCGCTGGCTTTTAGTCAAATTTATGCGGCGCGCTCCAGACCGAAGGCCTTATGCAGCACGCGTACAGCAAGTTCCAGGTATTTTTCGTCGATAACCACGGAGATTTTGATTTCCGAGGTGGAAATCATCAGTATGTTGATGCCTTCGTCGGCCAGGGTTTTGAACATGGTGCTGGCGATGCCGACGTGCGAGCGCATACCTACGCCGACTATCGAGACTTTAGCGATTTTGTCATCGCCGACGATTTCGCTGGCGCCGAGTTGGGGTTGCAGGCTGCGCAGTAATTGCATCGCCCGGCTGTACTCGTTGCGATGGACGGTAAAGGTGAAGTCGGCGGTTTGTCTGGCGCCTACGTTCTGGATAATCATGTCGACGTCGATGTTGCTGTCGGCGACGGGGCCTAGGATCCGATAAGCGATTCCCGGGGTGTCCGGTACGTTGAGCACGGTAATTTTGGCTTCGTCACGGTTGAAGGCGATACCAGAAATAATCGCTTGTTCCATGTTGTTTTCTTCCTCGAATGTGATGAGCGTGCCGTCACCGGTGTCTTGAAAGCTGGACAGTACGCGCAGTTTAACTTTGTATTTGCCGGCGAATTCGACGGAACGGATTTGCAGCACCTTGGACCCCAGGCTCGCCATTTCGAGCATTTCTTCGAAGGTGATGGTTTTGAGCCTGCGCGCTTCGGGAACGATGCGCGGGTCGGTGGTGTAGACGCCGTCTACATCAGTATAAATCTGGCATTCGTCGGCTTTGAGCGCCGCGGCGAGCGCGACGCCGGTGGTGTCCGAGCCGCCGCGGCCAAGTGTGGTGATGTTGCCCTGTTCGTCCGTACCCTGAAAACCGGCGACGACCACGATTTTTCCTGCATCGAGATCGCCGCGGATGTTGGTTTCATCTATGCCGAGTATGCGCGCCTTGGTATAGGCATTATCGGTCACGATGCGGACT
>DAICZK010000208.1 GCA_027311185.1 Sulfuriferula sp. | reverse complement strand
CGGCCAACGCGATGATCACTGTCAGCGCAGCGACGCTTTATACCTGGATAGCCGCATTTTTATGGCCGCTCACACGCATTCTGGGTCTGATCAGCGTCGCCCCGTTGTTTGGTCATAGCAGCACGCCAATTCCCGTAAAAATCGGGCTGGGCGTCTTCCTGGCGCTGATTGTGGCTCACAACCTCACCCATCTCCCCGATGTCAACCCGGCCTCGCTCCCCGGTATCCTGATTCTGATACAACAGTTCATCATCGGCACGGCAATGGGTTTTGCGATGAACATCGTCTTCATGGCCGCCGATATGGCAGGGTCGATGATCAGCATGACAATGGGCCTGGGTTTCGCCAGCTTTTTCGATCCCCAGACCGGCGGGCAAACGACCAGCATCAGCCAGTTGCTCACCCTCCTAACCACCTTGATGTTTTTAAGCATCAACGGTCACTTGGTGTTGATTCAACAACTGATCGACAGTTTCACTACGCTGCCGATAGGCATGTGGCCGGGAAATCATCTGTTTTTACAAATGGTGAACTGGAGTGGGATTATTTTTAGCGCGGCGATACAACTGTCCTTGCCTGTCATCGCGGCATTACTGATTACCAACATCGCGCTGGGCATACTCACGCGCGCAGCGCCGCAGCTTAATCTTTTCGGTATCGGCTTCCCCATTACAATCGGCATGGGATTCCTGACCGTTGCCTTAACCTTGCCATACCTTGCCACCCCCCTGCAGAAACTGTTGCAGCAGGGACTGGAGTTCGCCCAGCATATCGGTCAGCAGTGACGCGGGAAATCCGCTCGAAGCGAGGATGTAAAGGGCTACGCCAGCATTAACGTAGCCCGGTTCCCCTAAATGATATTTTGAAAGCAGCAGTTCTCGAAGACCGGTTTCATGCAAAATAAAATGCCCACGGCCTCCAATAGGCTGCAGATAGACAACGAAATGCTAACTCGACACAATCAAAAAAGAGAGACTCAACAAGCCAGGCTGCGGCTTTCTCTCCGCCAGAGTGACAGGTGTGTTCAGAACGCGTAACCGAGTCCGACCTTGACAGTCGTGTAATCGGTCAGACTGTTGGGAATATTGCTACCAAACGCGCCGGCACCATAATTGAACGAGGTGTAATCGACGCCGACATTGGCATGCAGCGAATGACTGAGCGCATAGTCGGCAGACAGCCCAACCCGATAAATATCAGACGTGCCCAGAGCGGAATAACCCGTTGCAACAGTGGCTCCCGTAGTCGAACCGTTGAAAGTTCGCCCGAGTAGCGCATTGGCCGACAGCACCCATCGGTGAGCCGGAGAATACTGGGCCAGCACGCCCGCGCCATAGTAATCATTGGTGAAATTACCTTCCGCCGAACTATCCCATTCATGCGATCCTACTTCAGCGTAGGGGGTGAGCATGAACTGGTTGCCAAGAGCGTAGCCCTTACCATAGCGGAAATGGTAATCGCTCAGTGTCGCACCGGACTCTCCGGCGACAGCGCGACGGTTAGATATTCGGTATGGCGGAGGGCGATACAGAGCATGCCCGATGATGTCGGCAACGACATAAAGGCATGATAACAAATCGCACAAAATGGCGAGAGTTCACATTCTGGTTTGTGCAAAGGTGGGGTCTTGCAAGAAACTTCCCTGCAAAATCAAACAGGAAAAACCAATGGCGAATACTGTTGCAGCGCAGCATCTGAGGTCAACAAGTTCATCGGTTCGCTTATCGCTTGCGCCACCAGTAAACGGTCGAATGGATCTCTATGCAACGTGGGTAAATGTCGAAGCGCCAACGTATGATGAAAAGTAACGGGCAGCTCGAGAAAGCCGCTCGCCCCGATGGCATCCGCCAGCTCGGCAGGATTCGAATCGATCTTGCCGAGCGTGGTCT
>DAICZK010000207.1 GCA_027311185.1 Sulfuriferula sp. | reverse complement strand
CTCCTCACGTGCCTCCCCTTGAGCGCGCTCTACTACACCGCGTACTTCGTTGCGCGCCTCTTCTCGATTCCCTCCTTCCAGGGGCTCGCGGGGTGCGGCGTGCCCGTGGGAAACGTGTTCGTCTCGACGATGGCGCTCCCCCTCCTCCTGGCCGTCTCCATAGCCGACCTCGTGGGGAACCGGATGGGACGCCGTCCGCGCTACCTGACGGACGGGTTCGTGAGGCGGTTTTACCCGAACCTGTGGGACCGATGAGCAGGATATTGCTCTTGGCCAGCTCGATATCGCTCTTGGCGCCGACATGGCGCAAGCGTTTGTAATGGTTATATACGGCCACCGCCAGTATGCGCTTGGCTTTATCCTGACCAATGACATAGTCATTCAGAATAACCTGTATCTGCTGCGGCGTCGGCAGGTCGGATTTATCGGTTTTACCCAGCTTGTCCTGCTGAATCTCTTCGCGGATGATATCCGTGCACAGGTCGACGCACTCATCGCAGATGAACACGGAAGGCCCGGCGATCAGCTTGCGTACCTCATGCTGGCTCTTACCGCAAAAAGAGCAGTGTAACAATTTTTCGCCGCTGTTCTTGTCAGACATAGCAAATCCCTCCGTTTATAGCCTCTACAGTCAAATCAAGCCGCCACTTCGGTGCGGTTGCTCAGTACCTTGTCAATCAAGCCATAGGCGACCGCTTCGTCAGCGCCCATAAAATTATCGCGATCGGTGTCTTTTTCAATCGTCGCCATACTCTGTCCGGTATGCAATGCCATCATGCCGTTCATGCGTTCGCGCAGGTACAGGATTTCTTTCGCGTGAATAGCGATGTCCGATGCCTGTCCCTGAAAACCGCCCAGAGGCTGATGTATCATTATCCGGGCGTTCGGCAGCGCATAACGCTTGCCCATCGCACCTGCGGTGAGCAGAAAGGCGCCCATGCTCGCTGCCTGCCCCATGCATAAGGTGCTCACGTCAGATTTGATGAACTGCATCGTGTCATAAATCGACATACCCGCCGAAACGGATCCGCCGGGGGAATTAATATACAGATGTATGTCCTTGTCCGGATTCTCGGACTCCAGAAATAACAGTTGCGCCACGACGATATTGGCCGACTGTTCATTGACCGGGCCGACCAGAAACACGAGGCGCTCCTTGAGCAAGCGCGAATAAATATCGTATGCGCGTTCACCGCGCCCGCTCTGTTCAACCACCATAGGCACCAAACCGAGCGCCTGCGGATCCCAATTGCTGTTGATCATCATTTAAGTTATGCCTTTCCCATCAATTCGTCAAAAGCAAGTGGCCGATCGCTTACTTTAACCTGTCCCAACACCCAATCCACCACGTTATTCTCCAGAACTAACGAGGTAACCTCCTGCATTTTTTCCGGTGTTTCGTAATACCAGTCAATCACATTCTGTGGCTCTTCGTAACTTTGCGCAAGCTCGGCGATCATCGCTGCCACCTGTTCGGGCAGCGCGTTCAATTGCTTACTTTGTACTATTTCCGCCAAAATCAAGCCTAACGCCACACGTTTTTGGGCACGTTGCTCAAATAATTCGGTCGGCATGGGTATTTCAGCAACATTCATGCCACGTTCCTGCATATCGCTTCTGGCCTGCTCCATCAAACGCCGTGTTTCATTGTGCACCAGCACCCTGGGAGTCTCCACCGCCGTTGCGGTTAACAGCACCTGCATGACCTGATCTTTGGTTTGCGCCAGCACGCGGTTCTTTACTTCGCGCTCGAGATTGGTCTTGATCTCGGCGCGCATCTTCTCCACATCGCCGTCGGCAATACCCAGGCTCTTCGCGAATTCCGCATCAATGGGCGGCAATTCCGGTGCGGCAACATCGGTAACCTCAACTTCAAATTGCGCAGTTTTCCCTGCCAGTCCAGCGGCCTGATAATCGACCGGGAAAGTGA
>DAICZK010000206.1 GCA_027311185.1 Sulfuriferula sp. | reverse complement strand
ATACCACAGTGGTCGCCGTGCTGGAGTACAATCCACCCAATACGCCAGTCAGCAATACGCCACTATTGGGGAAAAAATAAGTCTGCACCAGATAGCTCATGTAAGAAATGCCCGACACCACGACGACAGACAACCAGAGCTGGTAATAAGTCACGCTGATGAAGGGGGTGATGGGATGATCGGGCAGCATGGGCAAAATCAGCCCGGCCATGATCATGAATTTAGCGAGCGTGGCGGCTTCCGTGCTTTGAAAGCGGTCGGAGAAATAGCGGATGCCGGGTTTTTCGCCCAGCAGCAGCAATACCACCACGATATAGAGTATCAATAGCCAGAGAGGTTGCTGTAACGCGAGTGGGCCGATCAGATAGGTAAGCAGCGCAATCAGGGTAGGCAGCAGGCTTTGCTCCCCTGCTTCCAGCTGCTTCCAGTACTGCATGGCGAGCAATCCGGCGACAGCCAGCAAGCCGGCGCTAAACAGCCACAAGTGCGGATCGAGTGCAGCCAGTATAAAACCCGACAGCGACAGCAGCGTCAGCGTGCGCGTCGTGCCGAACCCCAAACCCTGATCGTTGGCGCGGCGATAGCTGTGTACCTCCAGGCCGACGACAAAGCCGAACAACACCGTGGCAATGAAAGCTTCCAACAAGGGTAGCAATTGCGATACAGTAACCATGGCTGGAAATATTGAGCGTAAAAATTGAAATAATCAGGGAACGTTTTTCTTGAGTATATGCCGAATAAGTGGGGAATGGGGTACTGCATTACGCCGAAGGGAAATCATGAATGTAACCGAGCCTTGTTATTGGCCGTTGGCGGTCGCGCATTTGAGTGAAGCTGATCCCATTATGGCGGATCTGATTGCGCGTTGCCCGCCGACCCGTATGCAAAGCCGTGGCGATCCATTTACGACGCTTGCGCGCGCGATTACCGGTCAGCAGATTTCGGTCAAAGCGGCAGACACCGTTTGGCGGAAACTACTGAACCTGACGGAAATAACGCCGCAGGCAATTATCGGGCAGCCCGTACAGGGCTTGCGCGATTGCGGTTATTCGCAACGTAAGGTCGAATATTTGCATGATCTGGCCCGGCATTTCGCGGAAGGTCTCGTCGACTTTTCGGCGTGGGCCGAGATGGAGGACAGCGCAATCATCGCTGCGCTGACTCAAATCCGGGGCATAGGGCAATGGAGCGCGGAAATGTTCCTGATGTTCAATCTGTTGCGTCCGGACGTATTCCCTTTGGCCGATATAGGCTTGCAAAAAGCTATTGCTTTGCATTATCCTCGCATGGCGCCTCAAGATAAAATTGCATGGCGTCAACATGCCGACCGCTGGCGACCCTGGCGATCGGTAGCAACCTGGTATCTGTGGCGAAGTCTGGATGTTGTCGCCGTAGCGTATTAAAGTCGGAGTGTTTGTAAACAAATTGTGAACATTATTCTAGGTTTTGGTATTATAATTGATCGCGCATCATCAGTTGTTGGATTAATTTATAATTAGGAGACACTCATGAAAAACTCTGCCCGTCGTTCTTTTTTGAAAACGGCTACGCTGATCGCAGGCGTCGTTGCTGTTCCGGTCAGCTTCCTGAGCAAGGAAGCTTTTGCTGTTTTAGTTCCAAAATCTGCCATGCAATATCGGCCTCACCCTAACGGCCCTAACAATGAATTTCACTGCTCCAAATGCGTTCACTTCACGCCTGGAAAATCTGCCACTGCAGATGGTACGTGTAACGTGGTAGAAGGCCCCGTAAGCCCTAACGGCTGGTGTCTTTCCTTCACCGCAAAAGCTTGATTTATTTGAGTTTTAAGTCAATCGTGGTTGTATCTGGGTGTAGCATTCGGATGCAACCCCGGGGCTAGCGAATGATGCCCCGGCAACTCTGTCATGACTGCTTTCAGCGGCAGGCCAGGGCGGATGCCATACCGTAGAAC
>DAICZK010000205.1 GCA_027311185.1 Sulfuriferula sp. | reverse complement strand
AAGACATTGATGCCCGCGGCTAGAATTTGTTTACTGGCCTGCTCAAACAGGACGGGCTTGCGGACGTTGTGCCACCAGTATTCCCCGTCGAGTTTGCGCCCGTCGAGCAACTTGCCGGTCACGGTCGAGTAAAAGGGAATGGCGCCGGTGGCGGGTTTTATGCCCGCTAATGCCTGTTTAATGTCGATTTCGGTCTCATCCATGGCCGGACTGTGGAACGCATAGTCAAGATCGAGGCGTTTGTACGGAATGCTGCGTTCAAACAAGCCCGTTTCCAGTTTGGCGAGCAGCTTGGCTTTGCCGGCGATCGTGACGCCGCGGGAACTGTTGACGCCGGCCACCGCCAGGGATGAGGTCAATCTCGACGGGGCAATTATTTCCTGAACAAGTTCCAGCCCGCATCCTGCAGCCGTCATCTGGCCACAGCCCTTGGTCTTGCCTTGTGCATGGCTGCGGTAGTAGATCACCGTTACTGCATCGGCCAACGACAATGCGCCGCAGGCCCAGGCCGCGGCAACCTCGCCGACGCTGTGGCCTGCTACGGCGACCGGCGTGACGCCGTGCTGCGCCAACATGCGGGTGAGGCCAACCTGTAGCGCAAATAACGCGGGCTGGGCTATTTCGGTAAGTTCATAACGATTTTCGCCGTTCTTGCCTGCCAATTCGTCTTCTAGCGAATAGTCGGCATAATTGCGGAACAAAACGTCGATTTCACGGATGGCCG
This sequence comes from Sulfuriferula sp., assembly GCA_027311185.1. GTDB lineage: Bacteria > Pseudomonadota > Gammaproteobacteria > Burkholderiales > Sulfuriferulaceae > Sulfuriferula. The sequence goes on along the minus strand of DAICZK010000205.1, from coordinate 1,300 downwards.
CGCTAAATATCGGGGATTCGTCCAGCAACCGCTTGCCCATGCTCGCCCACTGCGAGCCATTGCCCGAGTAGATGAAGGCAGGGCCGACCGGCGCGGTCAAGGCGACACCGCTTTGTACTGCAAGTGGGTTGGCCGTATCATTGGTGAAGGCAAGCAGCGACTTGGCGATCTCCAGCGGCGTTGTGCCTGTCACCACCACACGATGTGCGTGCGCTTCGCGGCTGAAAATGGTGTTGTAGCTAATGTCGTACAATGCGGTCCTGGGTTGCGATTCCAGAAACACGGCAAATTCGTTAGCTGCCTGCTTGAGCGCGGCACTGGTTTTTGCCGAGAGCATGACGGGCAAGTCGGCATTTTTTGGCGTTTTGGGCGTCTTGGTTTTGGGCGCTTTGGGGCTCTCCAGAATAACGTGCGCGTTCGCTCCGCCGAAGCCGAATGAGTTCACGCCTACGATGATTTTGCCGGATTTTCTTAACAGGCGATTCTCGGTGACTACCGCGACATTGAGGTCGGAAAAATCGATGTTAGGATTAAGCTCGGTCAGGCCTATCGTTGCGGGTACGACGCGGTGGCGGATGCAGTATAACGCTTTGACCAACCCGGCTATGCCTGAAGCCGCTTCCATGTGGCCAAGATTGCTCTTGACCGAGCCTATGGGCAACGGATTGTCTCTGGCGCGATGCTTGCCCAGCGCCTCGCCTATGGCCCGGGTTTCAATCGGATCGCCGACCGCAGTGCCGGTGCCATGGGCCTCGACGTAATCTATCGTGGCGGGGTCTATTCCTGCTTTCGCATAAACCTGTGTGAGCAGATCGGCCTGAACCTGCGCGCTGGGGACAGTCAAACCTGATTTGCGCCCATCGGTGTTGACAGCTGAGCTTGCCACCAGCGCCAGAATCTGATTGCCATCGGCAATCGCCTGTTCATGATCCTTGAGCACGAAAATGCCGCCGCCTTCGGAGCGCACATAACCATCTCCCGCCGCATCGAATACCCGGCAGCGCCCATGCCGCGACAGCATGGACGCTTTAGAAAAAGTAATAAAGCCGTAAGGATGCAAATGCAGGCTCACTCCGCCTGCCAGCGCCTGCGTGCTCTCGCCCGACAGGATGGACTGGCATGCCTGGTGAAACGCCACCATGGAAGACGAGCACGCCGTATCGATCGCCATGCTCGGGCCGCGTAAATCCAGCACATAAGACAGGCGGTTGGCGGCAATGCTGGAGGTATTGCCGGTGGCTGTCGTCGAATCCACGGCGGCGAGATCGTCAGCCAGACGATAAGCAAAATCGTTGCTGGC
>DAICZK010000204.1 GCA_027311185.1 Sulfuriferula sp. | reverse complement strand
CCCAGATATCAACCTCGGCTGCCATGGCTGCAACCACGCCGGCCACGTCTTTATCCGCCAGCATGCCGAACACGGCATACGTCTTGCCCGCCACCGGGCGGTGCGACAGATTCTGTGCCAGCGCGCGCGCACCGTGCGGATTGTGCGCAACGTCGAGAATCCGCTGCCCTCGCCCGGGCACGATCTGAAACCGGCCAGGCACCTGTGCGTCGCGCAGACCCTGCCGCAGCGCTGCCTCGCTTACCGGCAAACGTTGCCGCAGCGCGTCCAGCGCTGCAATCGCAGTTGCGGCGTTGTTCACCTGATAACCGCCATACATGGCCGGCAGCGGCAAATCCGCGTAGTCGCGTTCGCCGCTATAATCCCATGTCGCCCCATGCACCACGTAACGGTAAGCTTCGCCCACCGCCCGCCAGACCGCACCCAGACGCTCTGCCCGATCGCGCAGAGATTGTGGTGGCGCTGGGTCGCCACAAATCGCCGGGCGGCCTGGCCGGAATATCCCGGCTTTTTCCCCGCCTATCAGCTCGCGTGTCCCACCCAGATACTCAGTATGATCGATATCGATGCTGCTCACCACTGCGCAGTCCGTATCGAACACGTTGACCGCATCCAGACGCCCACCCAGACCAACTTCGAGGATGGCAACATCGATCTCTGCGCGCTCGAAAGCCAACATTGCAGCGAGGGTGGTGAATTCGAAATAGGTCAGCGTAACATCGCGGCGCGCAGATTGCACCGTGGCAAATGCTGCCAGCAGGGTCTCATCGTCGATGTTTTTCTGCCGGATGCGTATACGCTCGTTATAATCGAGCAGATGCGGCGAGGTGTACAAGCCGACGCGATAACCCGCCGCGCTCAAAACAGCCTCAAGATAGGCGCAGGTCGAACCTTTGCCGTTCGTGCCGCCTACCGTCACGACGACCATACGCTGGGTGGGGAAAAGCAGCCGGGCGACGCTGGCAACCCGTTCCAGCCCCATATCGATCGCCTTGAAATGCAAAGACTCCAGATACGCGAGCCACTCGCCGACTGTCTTCAAGCCGCGACGGAAATACGTTGCATCATCGCAAGCAGGCTGGCGAGCCGGTCGCGCATTTCACGCCGGTCGATAATCAGATCCACCGCGCCATGTTCCTGCAGAAACTCGGCGCGCTGAAAGCCTTCCGGCAAAGTCTCGCGCACCGTCTGCTCGATCACGCGCGGCCCGGCAAAGCCGATCAAGGCGCGCGGTTCAGCGACGATCACATCACCCAGCATGGCAAAACTCGCGGACACGCCGCCCATGGTGGGGTCGGTCAATACCGAGATAAAAGGCAGCTTGGCCTGTGCCAGCCGGGTCAGCGCGGCGCTGGTCTTCGCCATCTGCATAAGCGAAAACAGCCCCTCTTGCATACGCGCTCCGCCGCTCGCGGCGAAACACACGAAAGGCAGCTTGTCGCGCAGACAAACGTCGATGGCGCGCACAAAACGCTCGCCGACGACCGCGCCCATCGAGCCTCCCATGAACTTGAATTCAAACGCGGCGACAACTACTCCCACGTTGCGAACCCGCCCTTTCATGACGATGAGCGCATCGTTCTCATGGGTAGCACGCTGAGCCTCGAGCAAACGCTCGTTGTATCGCTTGCTGTCCTTGAACCTGAGCGTATCGACCGGTTTGACTTCTGCACCAATTTCGCTACGCCCCTCGTCATCCAGAAACATGTCCAGACGAGCGCGCGCGCCGACGCGGTGATGATGGCCGCACTTGGGACAAACCTCCAGATTGCGCTGCAGATCGACGCAATACAACACCGTTTCGCATGCCTGGCACTTATTCCACAAACCCTCAGGCATCACCTTCTTTGGGTCTTCCGCTAGACGCCGATTAATTTTCGGACGCAGTATTTTTTGAAACCAGCTCATGAGAAATCCTTATAAAAGCCTTAGGGAAGGGCTGATTTATTCGTCCTCCCCTTGGTATGCCGCTTTCGTAGGTGCGGGCTTGCCCGCGATAATTTGGCCGCCGATTCGCGGGCAAGCC
>DAICZK010000203.1 GCA_027311185.1 Sulfuriferula sp. | reverse complement strand
ATGGCACAACGGCGCGTCCCGCGCCTTGCACTGCACCCCGCAGCAGTCCGGCGCGCGCGACGAATTAAGTCCGACAGACTCCTAGGATCTCATCTGACCACCTGATTGCGACGCGCGGAGCGGCACCACAAGCAGTCGTCCGATACATCTCACCACGCTCGCTAGTCCTGATTTCGACCATCGCCGTGGTCATGCCAGTCGCCGTGGTCGTGATGCCCGTCGTCGCGATGTTCGCGGTCATCGTGACGATAGCCATGATCGCCGCCGTGCATTTCGCGGTAACGCGGCACGTAGACCCGGTTGTACCAGTCATCGTTGACAAAATAAACCGGCCGGCCGCAGGCATGGTACCGGCCGCAGAATCTGCGCCAGTGGCGTGCCTGATTCAGTGGAACATGCAGGTAAATCGGCGCGTACATCGGTCCAGGAGGCTGCTGGATAACCACCGCCCGGGGGTAGATGACGCTAGGACTGGGAACATTCCCGATATCGATCTGGCCGAAAAAACCGGGCTGACCAACATTGATCGACACGCCGACATCAGCGGCCACTACGGGCGCGGCAACGGCGATCAGTGCAATTGCAACACAATAACGCTTGAAAATGCCGATATGGCTGGCCATGTTTGCGGTCCCTTTTATTATTTATTAACAATGATAGTTTTTGATAAAGCTAATTTTACCGTGGTGCGGCAGTAATCAAGATTCAGTCAAGAATGTTTATTTATTATTGGACGCCAAAATGAGACAACATGCGACCTTGATTCCCGTAACTATATTTACACCATGACCGTTCGTCAAGACAATAATAATCCGCACGAGAACGCGCAGCACTTGCTTACAACAGACCATCCTGGCTGATCCGGCACAGACTCGCGCCCTGGGTCCGAACAGAATAAAACGCCCATCAAAGGCGTCAACTCTGCCATCAAAAACAGTGCAATGCAAAATATAGACTAATACCTACATTCAAACCAGATTTTAGCTTGCGCCAACAGCAAAAAAACACTTGCTACAGAAAACCATATCTGCATAATCAATGAGTTGCGAAACTAGCTGTTTGCTGACATAATGCTTACAACAAGATGTGGCGGCAGGCGCGACTCACCCGGACAACGCAACGAACGAGCCTCAACATGACGAATGCCTATTAAAACAACATATTAATACAAAACGATCGCATAACGAATTTTCGAGCACCCCGGCTAACCAGAGGAACAGATTGATGCCGATGTCATCTGGCAAATCCTCCTGCTGAGCGAGCGGTACGCCAGAAACTGATTCATGACCATCCGCAAGCCTTCACGGTTGCCCCAACGGAATCTGCTACTTGTGAAAACAACCGCAATATTTGCCTATGTTTCGCTGTGCGCAAGCCTTCTGATCGTCCCCGTCGCCCACGGCGCGGAGACGGCTGATTTGGCAAACGCCAGAACCCGCGCAGTCGCCGAGGCGCGCGGTGGTCGGCTCGCGCACGCCATAGACAGCCTGCGTTCCCTGCACGCGATTCATCCCGAGGACCCGCTAGTCACTGCTGATCTGATCGTGTTGATGCGTCTGGCCGGGCAAAATGCGCAAATCGCCGTAGTCACGACAAACACCGATCCTGGCTCGATACCTGATTACGCCCTGCTCGACTGGGCGCGCGCCATGCGCGATCAAAAAGACTTTGCCCGTGCTGCCGCCATTCTGGAAAAACGCAGGCAGGCGCTGGGCGCTGCTGGCGAGATTCTCTATGCCACGGTGCTGGTCGAAGCGGGCAAGCCCGAAGCCGCGCTCGCCGCGCTGCCAGACCGCAGCGCACCCGGCCTGAACGCTACCGATCTGGCTGACATGGCCTATGTTCAGCGTCGCGCCGGCAACCCGGCTCAGGGCCTGATGCTGTGTGAACGGGCATTGTCCATTGACCGCAAAAGCCCGCAAGCCCTGCGCGAGGAAGTTTTCGCCCTATCGGATCTCACCGCTGCCAACGCCGCCCAGCATCTGGCCGGCGAGCAGCCCCCGCTGTTCAAACCCGACACGCAAAACCGCCTGCGTGCCGAT
>DAICZK010000202.1 GCA_027311185.1 Sulfuriferula sp. | reverse complement strand
GATACAACCCCGGGGCTAGCCAATTCCGCCCCGGCAACTCCGTCACGACTGCTGTTCAACAGCAGGCCAGAGCGGATGTCGCGCCGAACGACTAACTCACCGGACGCTCGCCTTCACGGCTCGTGTCAATAACCCGCTGATAGCGGGAATTCACGCTCTAAATCGAGTTCTTGCCGCTTATATCGCCATGCTTACTACTGACAGTCTTACACGCTTTATCTTCGAACATGCCGCCGTGCGTGGAGAAATAGTCAGCCTGGATCAAACTTGGCGTGAAGTGCTCAAACACGCCGACTATCCGCGTGCGCTGCAAAGCCTGTTGGGGGAATTGATGGCGGCGGCAGCGCTCTTGATTGCGACGCTGAAATTCGACGGTAGCATGATATTGCAGGTGCAGAGCGATGGCGCTGTGAAGTTGTTGGTGGTTGAAGTGACTTCCGCGCTGACGCTGCGCGCGACCGCGAAATGGGACGGCGAACTGGGCGAGGGCGATTTCACCGAACTGCTAGGCGCCGGGCGTCTGGTCATTACGCTTGATCCGGCCAGTCCGGACAAACAGGCTTATCAAGGCATAGTACCTCTGGTAGGTCCCAACGTGGCGGCGGCATTGATGCATTACATGACACAGTCGGAACAGATCGACACGCATATTGTTTTGGCTGCGGATAGCGAATCTGCGGCGGGACTGCTGATCCAGCGCTTGCCTGACCACATTGATATCGATCAGGATACCTGGGGTCGCGCCAGCCAACTGGCGGCCACGTTGAAAGCAGACGAATTGCTGACTCTGGATGCTCGACTGATTCTGCACCGTTTGTTTCATGAAGAGGATTTACGAGTATTCGAGTCCGAGCATTTACGTTTTCAATGCAGCTGTTCGCGGACACGAGTTGCCGACATGCTCAAAATGCTTGGGCGCGAAGAGGTAGAGTCTGTACTCGCGGAACAGGGAAAAATCGAAGTGCAGTGTGAATTCTGCAATCGCCAATATAATTTCGATCCGGTAGACGCAGCGCAACTGTGGCTATCGACTGTCGCGCCGACCGAAGGCGGCACCCGACATTGACCAGGGGGCGAGAGTCGACTGTCCCGGTTTTGACTCACCGGCTGTCAAACGGCCCACGGCCTACAGCCCGCGCCGGTCATGAATCCACCCCAGTAGCCTTAACCACAGTCCGACGATAACGGCCAGTGCCACCGCAGCAACTAGCGGGAGTACAGTGGGCGCTGCGAAACCCATTATCTTGCGCAGGAACGGGATAAGCAGCACGGCGAGCAGGATCAACCCGACCCCCGCGAACATGCGCGGCAGCCATGGATTGCTGCCGCTAAAATCGAGCAGTCTCGGCTTCGACAAATCGCGGTTGGCCAAAATAATCAGAGTCAGCCCGATCACCAGCCCGGTAAACACCGTCGTGCGCAGATCATCCTCGGCCCAACCTTGAGATTGTAAAACGGCGTAGCCGAGCGGCAGTACCAGTGCTACGCCCAGTCCCTGAGTCAGCGCATATCCCACATTGTCGATACTGAACGGACTCGCGGTCGATGCGCGCGGCGGGCGGGTCATGATGTCCGGCGCGGCTGCCTCGGCTTCGAAGACGATGGAACAGGCGGGGTCGATCAGCAGTTCGAGCAGCACGATATGCACCGGCAACAATAGTACTGGCCAGTGCAACAGTGCCGGTAACAGTGCCAGGGCGATAATCGGCAGATGTACGGCGAAAGTGAAACGCGTCGCTTTGGTGATGTTGTCGAAAATGCGCCGTCCCTGAGCGATGGCCGCAACGTTGCTGGCGAAGCTGTCGTCGAGCGCCGCTATCTCGTTGCCGGTAATGACTTCTGGGCGTTCGGACAAGCTGCCGTCAGGCCGACCGGCGGCGGATTTTCGCTATGATGCGTGCGCATCGACAGCTTCAGGCATCTCGTTGTTTTTCAGCTTGGGCGATTCGGCGCTGCCACGCCCAGTAAACAATAAAAATCACGATTGCGCCGCCAATGATCGCAATGGTAAGCAGGTGCAGATACCTGTGGATGACGCGCTCGTTACCGCCGATGAAGTAGCCGATCAGAGTCAGTATGCCTGACCAGAATCCGGCACCCAGCATCGTATAAAAAGCAAAGGTAGCCGGATTCATGCGCGTGAGACCGGCCGGCAATGAAATCAGATGGCGTATGCCCGGGATCAGGCGACCGCTGAAGG
>DAICZK010000201.1 GCA_027311185.1 Sulfuriferula sp. | reverse complement strand
CGGCAAGCCTAGCGAGCTGCGCACGGACTGATTGAAAAATACGGAAGCTGCGCTCAGTGAGGGCAAATGCTGCGCGTCCGCGCCCAATATTAAAGCCGCATCGAAATGCCGCAACCGCGTCGCGGCCAGATGCGTGAATACAACGCGACTTGTTACCGCGGAATCGACGAAAGCGCCGTTTTCCAGTTCGCGGCCAAGCCAGCGATGAAATTCGGCACGACTGAATGCCGATTCCTCGGCGCTTAACTCATGCCGCCGCCGGGCCAGCAAGCCGAGCAACTGCGCGCCCGCAGCATCGGCTTCCAGCGCCGCTAACGCCCCCAGGTCTGCCAGGCTGCCCTCCAGCTTCGCCATCCAGTCGCGCAACGGCAACGCGCGCCGACCCAAGTGCTGCGCGGCTAACTGTAAGCACGATACAGCCGCCGCGGCATCAGCCGCATCGGTGTGACGATGCAACACCGCCAGCAGTCCCGCGCAGCCGTCAACCGGACCGTGACTGCGCAGCGCATGTTCGATCTGCCAGGCTGCCGCCTCGCGGCGCGCGCCCGCCCAATCGGCAAACAGAAAACCGGATTTGAGCAGGTCGATCACATCCTGATAAAGAAAATCGGTGGCCACGACTTCGAGCCAGCGCATCACCACCGCGCTGGCCAGCGTCGTATCGAGCGCCCAGCCGGTCTCGTCCGCCACCTGAATTTGCGCCCGCTCCAGCAACGCGCGCAAGCGCCGGGCGCTCATCCTGTCCTGCACCACCAGCGCGATGCTTGTTCTGCCTTCTGCCAGCCACCAGCGCACCTGCGTATCGGCCGCCGCGGCCTCCTCTTCCAGGCTGTGCGTCGCACAATAGCTCAACCCCGCCTGCAGGGGGCTGCGCGGCAGTTCGGCGGCCCAGTCGCGAGCGCGATGCGCCAGCGGCGCGTCGGGAATTTCCGGCCACGCGGCCTGCAGGGTACGCGCTATGTCGTTATCGCGCGGCGCGGCAATATAAGTTACCGGCTGACGCTGCGCGTACTGCTCCAGGCAATTTTGCTCCGACCGCGTCAGGCCAGACAAGCCCAGCACGAATAAAGGCGCGGCAGCGACCTGCGCGAGGCGCGCCAGTTGCAGTGCATAGAGCGTGGCCGGACTCAAATCGCCACGCTCCAGATCGTTGCGGCTCAGCGCGAACCAGAGTTCGTGAACCAGGCTGGCTTCGAATTCGACCGCCGTATGTCGCTGCACGCGATAGTAAGCGAGCACTTGTGCGGCAAACTCGTCGCGGTCCAGCGGCAATGTCACCGCCTGATAGGTCAGCTCGTCAAACAGGCGGCCAATCTCGTCACACATCGTCCATAATAGCGCGGGATCAAACCAGTCCCGCGCCTTGAGCGCGTGATACAACAGCGCGGTTCTGCGACTGTCGTGCAACACCCTACCGCCGCACTGCACATTGGCGGCCCAGGCGGGGAAAGTGAGTACTTGCGGCGCAAGTAAAACTGATCGGGCGCTGGCCGTCAGCAATGCCCGGTTCAGCTCAGCCCCGGCGTGAAAATTGGGCGCCAGAACTACAGTGTCGACCAGCTCTGTCCGACTGGCCGCGCAGTGATCGAGTATCGTTTGCGCGGCACGCAAAAACCACTCGTCGAGCACGCCGGTTAGCGTTTCAGGTGGGGCAGCTTGCCGGTTTTCTCAGCCCATTCGTCCGCGTCAGGCAAAGGGTCCTTACTGGCGATGATCGGTTTCCAGTCTTTCGCGAGGTCGGCATTCAAGGCGATGCAATGCTGTTGATCGGCGGGAACATCATCCTCGGCGAAAATCGCTTCGACCGGGCACTCCGCTACGCACAAGGTGCAATCGATGCACTCCTCGGGATCGATCACCAGAAAATTGGCGCCTTCACGGAAGCAGTCCACGGGACAGACATCCACACAATCGGTATATTTGCACCGGATACAGCTTTCAGTTACTACATAAGTCATCGCTCGACCCTTTATTGACCTGACAAAAATGATTCTACCCAGTCCGCGGGCTGGTTATACTGCATCACAACGCATATTTTACTCCGCTTTTCCCAATGCGGTAGCTGCGGCAGGGAAAATCCGGCCGCCACCGTATTCGGCGACGGAAAGCCGGCGCATAATCCGCGACATCGGCGGGCGCCGTATCGTCTACATCCATTCTGGAGATCGTCATGAGCATGAAACTCGAACCCGGCGCGCTCGCTGCGGCGCTAAAATCCCTCCCCGACTGGGCGCTGGAAAACGGCAAGCTGCATCGCCGGTTCCAGTTTCGCGATTTCGTCGCCGCGTT
>DAICZK010000200.1 GCA_027311185.1 Sulfuriferula sp. | reverse complement strand
CGTCTATGCCGAGTTTGCGGCAGTCTTCGACAAACGCGAAATACGCGTCCGCGTTAAAAAAATACTGGCTGATGGCGGCGTTCGCGCCGGCGTCGATTTTGCGCTTGAAGTTGATCAGGTCGTCGTGTGCGCTTTTGGCCTGGGGATGCACTTCGGGGTAGGCCGCGACTTCGAGGTTGAACCAGTCGCCAGTTTCGCTACGGATAAACGAGACCAGTTCGTTGGCGTAGCGAAAATCGCCGGTTCCGGCCATTCCCGACGGTAAGTCCCCGCGCAAGGCGACGATATGATGGATATCGTGATTCTGATATTCGGCCAGAATCGCGCGGATACTCTCGCGCGTAGCGCCGATGCACGACAGATGCGGTGCGGCGTTGAGGCCCGCGTGCTGGATATCGAGCACCGTCGCAAGCGAGTAATCGCGCGTGGAGCCGCCCGCGCCGAAAGTCACGGAAAAAAACCGTGGCTGCAAAGCAGCGAGCTGGGTGCGCACTTCGCGCAACTTGTCCATGCCTTCCGCCGTTTTGGGTGGAAAGAACTCAAAACTGAAGGTACGTGTCGTCATGATCGGGGTCCCGAAACGGCATTGATGATCTGGAGCGCGCGGAACAAGCGATTAGGCTCGAACCGCGCAGGCGTCCTTTAATAACGGTAATGATGCGCTTTGTACGGCCCGTTTTTATCGACGCCGATATACGTCGCCTGCTGGTCCGTCAACTCGGTCAACTGCACGTTCAGGGTTTTGAGCTGGAGACGCGCAACTTTTTCGTCGAGATGCTTGGGCAGCGTGTAGACGCCGACCGGATAATCCGCCGTCTTCGTAAACAATTCGATTTGCGCGATCGTCTGGTTGGCAAACGAGGAGCTCATTACGTAGGACGGGTGCCCGGTAGCGCATCCCAGATTCACCAGCCGCCCTTTGGCCAGCAGGATAATACGGTTGCCGTCAGGAAAGATAACGTGGTCGACTTGCGGCTTGATTTCTTCCCACTGGTATTTTTCTATGCCGGCGACGTCTATTTCGTTATCGAAATGGCCGATATTGCAAACGATAGCCTGATTTTTCATTTTCACCATGTGATCGTGGGTGATGACATGATAGTTGCCCGTCGCGGTAACGAAAATATCGGCCTTATCGACAGCATAATCCATGGTAACGACGCGGTAGCCTTCCATCGCCGCCTGTAGCGCGCAGATCGGGTCGATTTCGGTCACCCAGACTTGTGCCGACAAGGCGCGCAGCGCCTGCGCCGACCCTTTGCCGACGTCGCCATAACCGGCGACGACCGCCACCTTGCCGGCGATCATCACATCCGTCGCGCGCTTAATGCCGTCGACCAGCGATTCGCGGCAACCGTACAGATTGTCGAATTTGGATTTGGTCACCGAATCATTGACGTTGATGGCGGGGAATTTCAGCTCGCCGCGCGCGTGCATCTGATACAAACGATGCACGCCGGTGGTCGTCTCTTCGCTCACGCCGCGGATATTGGCCAGACGCGTGGAATACCAGTTTGGCGCAACAGCCAGTTTGGCTTTAATGGCAGCGTACAATACCTGTTCTTCTTCGCTGTTCGGACGCGACAGGACGCTGGGGTCAGTCTCGGCGCGAGCGCCCAGATGCAGCAGCAGCGTGGCATCGCCGCCGTCATCAAGGATCATGTTCGCATGCGCGCCATCCGCCCATTCGAAAATACTGTGCGTGTAATTCCAGTATTCAGTCAGCGATTCACCCTTGACCGCAAACACCGGGGTGCCGGTTGCAGCGATCGCTGCCGCAGCGTGATCCTGGGTGGAAAAAATATTGCAGGAAGCCCAGCGTACTTCGGCGCCGAGCGCTTGCAGCGTTTCGATCAATACGCCGGTCTGGATGGTCATGTGCAGGCTGCCCGCGATACGCGCACCCTTGAGCGGTTGCGAGAGCGAGAACTCCTCGCGGATAGCCATCAGTCCGGGCATTTCGGTCTCGGCGATCTGCAGTTCCTTGCGGCCCCAGTCGGCCAGCGACATATCGGCAACTATGTAATCGGGGGGGGTTCCTGTAGCGGTAACGGCGTTCATCACGCACTCCTTCTTCAAATAAACAAAAGTGTGACGTGAGCGCCGTTGCTTTAATCGAAATGCGCGTGCATTCCGGCTAATCGAGATTCGAGCCTGGCGGGGAACCCGTCGCAACGCTCCTCAAATCTTTGCACATAGTACCGGAGTCGTTAGTCGGTGTATAGCCGACCCATCATATTCCCGCCGCCGATTTCAGCGCCTCGGCCTTGTCGGTAGCCTCCCAGGTAAATTCGGGTTCGTCGCGGCC
>DAICZK010000001.1 GCA_027311185.1 Sulfuriferula sp. | reverse complement strand
GTTGAAACGGTAGCGCGGCAAACGGGTGTGGTGTTGCATTGCGAGGTAAGAGTGATAGGCGAGCGATCGGGGAGGAGCGCATGAACGCATTCGGTAAGGTAGGCGTACTGTTGGGCGGACGCTCGGCGGAGAGGACGGTTTCGCAGAACAGCGGCAGGCGCGTGTTGGCGGCGCTGCAAGGTCAGGGCGTGGATGCCCATGCGTTCGATCCTGCGGAACAGGACATGAACGCGCTGGCGGCGCAAGGTTTCGACCGCGTCATGATCGCGCTGCATGGACGTTTTGGCGAGGATGGAACGATACAGGGCGCGCTCGACTGGCTGGGAATTCCTTATACCGGCAGCGGGGTAATGGCCTCGGCCCTGGCGATGGACAAGTGGCGCACCAAAATGGTATGGCAGGCGGCGGGGATTCCTACCCCCGATTACGCGCTGCTGGATGCGAACACCGATTTCACCGCCGTGGCGGCGCGTTTGGGTTTGCCGATTTTCGTCAAACCGGCGCGCGAAGGTTCGAGCTTGGGCATGACGCGCGTAGTGCGCGCCGAGGAGTTGCGCGCGGCGTGGGAAACTGCGGCGCAGTTCGACTCGCTGGTATTGGCCGAGCAGTGCGTTGATGCGGCCGAATATACCTGCTCGATACTGGGGGAGCGCTCGCTACCGATGATACGTTTGCTGCCCAAGCAAGCGTATTACGACTACGAAGCCAAGTATCTGCGCGACGACACGGAGTACCGCGTGCCGTGCGGGCTGCCGCCGCATATCGAGCAAACGATACAGGGCTTGGCGAAAAAAGCGTTCGACGTTTTGGGGTGCCGCGGCTGGGGCCGCGTGGACCTGATGATGGACGCGGCGGGCAACCCTTATTTCGTCGAGGTGAACACGTACCCGGGGATGACTGATCATAGTCTGGTGCCGATGGCGGCGCGGGCGGTGGGCATGAGTTTCGACGAGCTGGTACTGGCCATATTGGAGCAGGCGCGTGTGGGATGACGAAGCCGCGCTGGCGCGCCTGACCCGCCTGACGTTGTGGGGCGTCGCCGCGCTGCTGCTGTGGGCGGCGCTGGTGGTGGCGTCGCGCATGCCGATGTTCGATCTGCATGAGATCAGGATCGTGGGCGCTCACCACGTGACGCTCAAACAGGCGCAATTGGTCGTGCGCCAGCGCATAGTCGGGAATTTTTTCTCGGTCGATCTGGCGGCAGTACGTGCGGCGTTTATCAAATTGCCCTGGGCGCGCGATGCCAGCGTCAAGCGGCATTGGCCGGACGGCCTGGAGGTCATGTTGGAAGAGCACAGGGCGCTGGCGCGATGGAACGACGATGCTTTGCTCAATCGTTACGGCGAGGTTTTCCAGGCGGCGACCGATCAGAACCTGCCTCATTTGAGTGGCCCAGCGGGCAGCGAACACGAAGTGGTGCAGGCCTGGCTGGATTACGGTAAAACCCTGGCGGTCTTGAAGCGATATCCGGTCAGCGTGACGCTCAACGATAGAAGGAGCTGGTCGCTGGTCATGGATAACGGCGTCAGCATCGAGTTGGGGCGCGACCAGACCAACTGGCGGCTGGCGCGTTGGGTTAGCCTGTATCCGGCAATGGCGGCGCAATTGAGCGCGCCGCTCGTTGCAGTCGATTTACGGTATCCGAAGGGATTTGCCGTCCGCGTGGCGGGCAGCGGTTCCGATAGTTCATCGCATACAGCGCAAAAACAGGGAAAGTCGTTATGAGCAGGCAAAGAGATACGCGCGAATTGGTAGTAGGGTTGGACATAGGTACGACCAAGGTGATCGCGATCGTGGCGGAAATATTGCCCGAAGGTCGCTTGCAAGTGGTAGGTATGGGCAGCCATCCGTCGCGCGGCCTGAAAAAGGGCGTAGTGGTCAATATCGAGTCGACAGTCAATTCGATACAGCGCGCGCTGGAGGAGGCGGAGCTGATGGCGGACTGCAAGATCAGCGAGGTCTATACCGGCATTGCGGGAAGTCACATTAAAAGCTTCAACTCGCACGGCATGGTGCCGATCAAGGACAAGGAAGTCACGCAGCTGGACGTGGACCGGGTGATTGAAACCGCGCGCGCGGTGAATATCCCGACCGATCAGCAAATTCTGCATATCCTGCCGCAGGAATACCTGGTCGACGGCCAGGAGGATGTGCGCGAACCGTTGGGAATGAGCGGTGTGCGGCTCGAAGTCAAGGTTCATATCGTGACCGGCGCGGTGTCGGCAGCGCAGAATATTATCAAATGCGTGCGCCGCTGCGGTCTTGAAGTGCGCGAACTGGTTTTGCAGCCGCTGGCGTCAGCCATGGCGGTGTTGACCGATGACGAAAAAGACCTCGGAGTTGCAGTAGTCGACATCGGTGGTGGAACCACGGATATAGCGGTGTTTACGCAGGGTGCGATCCGCCATACCGCGGTGATTCCAATTGCGGGCGACCAGATTACCAATGATATCGCTCTGGCGTTGCGTACGCCGCTGAAAGACGCCGAAGACGTCAAGATCGCGCACGGTTGCGCGCTGCGCCAGTTGGCAGGGGTGCACGACATGCTCGAAGTGCCCAGCGTCGGCGAGCGCGGTGCGCGGCAAATGTCGCGCCAATTGCTCGCCGACGTGATCGAGCCGCGGGTACTGGAACTCTACGAAATGGTGCAGGCGGAGCTCAGACGCAGCGGCTTCGAGGAATTGATGCGCTCCGGGATCGTCATAACCGGCGGCTCGGCGGCGATGCAGGGGATGGTCGAGCTGGGCGAAGAAGTATTCCATATGCCGGTACGGCTGGGTTTGCCGCGTTACGAGGGCGGGCTGTCGGACGTAATGTATAACGCGCGCTACGCAACGGGCGTGGGGCTGCTGCTGGCCGGGTTGGACCAGCAGGACAGGCGGCAATCGGCGAAATTGTCGAGTACCACGGTACAGCAGGTGTTTGAGCGGATGAAAGGCTGGTTTAAAAATTTTTGAGTGGGGCGTCTCGTTTCGGGGTGCCTGTTGATTGATAAATGGATGTTTAGGAGGAAATCATGTTTGAACTTATGGATACAATGACACAGGATGCGGTGATTAAAGTGATAGGCGTAGGCGGCTGCGGCGGCAACGCGGTCGACCACATGATAGATTGCGGGGTCGACGGCGTCGAATTTATCAGTATCAATACCGACGCGCAGGCATTGCAGCGTAACAAGGCCAAAATGCAATTGCAGTTGGGTACAAATGTGACGCGCGGTCTGGGTGCGGGCGCCAATCCCGAGGTCGGCCGTGAAGCAGCCCTGGAGGACCGCGCGCGCATCGCCGAACTGATAGACGGCGCCGACATGCTGTTCATCACCGCCGGCATGGGCGGCGGGACCGGAACCGGCGCTGCGCCGGTAGTCGCCGAAGTCGCCAAGGAAATGGGTATCCTGACCGTCGCTGTGGTGACCAAGCCGTTTCTGTTCGAAGGCAAGCGCGTGCGTCTGGCTAATGCCGGAATCGAGGCGCTGGCGCGCTACGTCGATTCGCTGATTGTGATCCCTAACGAAAAACTGATGCAGGTGCTGGGTGAAGATGTGTCGATGCTGGATGCCTTCCGCGCCGCCAATAACGTGTTGCACGGCGCGGTGGCGGGTATTGCCGAAGTCATCAATTGCCCCGGCATGGTGAACGTGGACTTCGCTGACGTTAAAACGGTAATGTCGGAAATGGGCATGGCCATGATGGGCTCGGCCGCCGCAACCGGAGCCGACCGCGCACGCGTTGCCGCACAGGCGGCAGTCGCAAGTCCGCTGCTCGAAGACGTGAATCTGGCAGGCGCCCGTGGGGTGCTGGTCAACGTGACGGCCTCGACTTCCTTCAAAATGAAGGAATACTATGAAGTCATGAATACCATCAAGAGCTTTACCGCAGACGAGGCGACCGTGATCGTTGGTACCGTGATCGACGAAAACATCGGCGAAGAGTTACGCGTTACCATAGTCGCGACAGGGCTGGGCAGTCCCGTCGCGCGCCAGCAGGCCAAGCCGGTCATCGTCAAGACCGGTACCGACGATTACACCTCCATGCACGCCGACCACGCGGCGGCGGAAACGGAACCCACCGTATTCCGCAGCAACCGGCGCGAGGCTCAGGTTGAGGCGCTCAAGCAATCGGGTATGGAATATCTCGATATCCCGGCATTTCTGCGCAAACAGGCCGACTGATTGCGCTATGGAGATAAGGCGTTTCGCGTTATAATAAGCCCGAATTTATGCGAAAATTCAGGGTCTGTGCAGTACGCGGCTTGAGGATACGAGCAGCAGGGTTGAAGTCGCCTTAGCGAGGGTGTGTTATGAGGTCGGATGGTATGTTTACGAAATTTGCGGTGCCGTTTGCAGTGCGGGAGGTTGTCGTCAAATCCATTGACCGAACTAGCCCATGATACAGCAACGTACATTAAAAAATACGATAAGCGCTACCGGCGTGGGACTGCATACGGGCGCCAAGGTCAGCATGGTGTTGCGTCCGGCGGCGGCGGACATCGGCGTGGTATTTCGCAGGGTGGATTTGTCCGAACCGGTAGATATTGTGGTCGCGCCGTCGCTGGTGGGCGATACCCGATTGTGTTCGACGCTGGATAACGGCGTGACGACCATCGCTACGGTGGAGCACCTGATGTCGGCGTTGGCAGGGCTCGGTATCGACAACGTTTATGTCGATCTGGACGGGCCGGAAGTACCCATCATGGACGGCTCGGCATCGTCTTTCGTTTTCCTGATTCAATCGGCCGGCATCGTTCAGCAGAAAGTGGCGAAACGGTTTGTCCGTATCAAGAAAACGGTGGAGGTGGTCGAAGGCGACAAGCGCGTGCGCTTCGAACCGTTCGACGGTTTCAAGGTTGAATTCACCATCGATTTCAAGCATCCGGTATTTAAAAAATCGAGTCAGGTGATCAGCCTGGATTTTGCGAGTACTTCCTATATTAATGAGGTGAGCCGGGCGCGGACTTTCGGTTTCATGCAAGAGGTCGAGTGGTTGCGTTCCAACGGGCTGGCGTTGGGCGGCAGCCTCGATAATGCCATTGTGATGGACGAGTATAGGGTGTTGAACAGCGACGGGCTGCGCTATGAAGATGAATTCGTCAAGCACAAGGTGCTCGACGCGATCGGTGACCTGTACATCATCGGCCATCCCATCATAGGCGCGTTTCACGCCTACAAGTCGGGCCATGCGCTGAATAACCGCTTGTTGCGCACTTTGCTGCAGGACAGGACGGCGTGGGAATATGTTACGTTCGAGGATGAAAATACCGCGCCTCAAGGGATACGCCAGCTCCATCTGCAGCCGCTGGCTTTCTGATCACCGCAGGGTTGATTTTCGGTCGTGCGCGCAGGCACGGTGGCGACCAAGTAGGCCCGGCTAGGCGCGGTGGCGACCAAGCAGCCTGGACAGCGCAGCCTTGAGGGTTCCATCCTCCAGTTGCAGGCGCAGGATGTCGAGTTCCGTCAGCGCGGCCTGGCTGATTTGCGGTGTCCTGACCGGGCGGTAACGGTCAGGAATAGCCTGCGCGCGAACCTTGACCAGCATGGTTCGCCGCGAGATACCTTGCTCTTTCAGGGATTCGGCGATGCGCGGCAGCAGTTGCCGCAATTTGGCCGCTGCGGCGCCGTTATCTGCGTAAATGCTGATCGCGTCGGCATCGATCTGGCCTATCCGCGAAACCGCGGCGAGCTCCGCGGGTACGATGCCTTGCCAAATGCGCTGCAGCCGCATGATTTCGTGGACATGGGTTTGCAGTATGCGCAAACGGCTGTCCGTCTCGATAAAACCCTGGGCGCGTCGCGCATGTGCAGAGAAGTTCGTCATTAAAGTGATACAGAATTGAGTGTGCGAATATGTTAACATGCATGGATTTTCACGCAATAGCCTAAAAATACCCTATTACCATGATTTCATCTCTGTTGAAAAAAGTATTCGGTAGCCGTAATGATCGTCTGGTTAAGCAGTATACGGCTAAAGTTAATGCAATAAGCGCGCTGGAACCGCAATTGCAGGCCTTGTCCGACGATCAGTTGCGCGCCAAAACAGCAGAATACAAGGCGCGCTTTGAGAACGGCGAAACGCTGGACCAGTTGCTCCCCGAGGCTTTTGCCACCGTGCGCGAAGCCGGCCTTCGGGTGCTGGGTCAGCGCCATTATGATGTTCAGCTGATCGGCGGCATGGTATTGCACGACGGCAAAATCGCGGAAATGCGTACCGGAGAAGGTAAAACTCTGATGGCGACCTTGCCTTCTTACCTGAACGCGCTGTCGGGCAAGGGAGTCCACATCGTCACAGTGAACGACTATCTGGCCAGCCGAGATGCGGCGCAGATGGGGCGGATACACGGATTCCTCGGCTTGACGGTAGGGGTGAATCTGGCGCAGATGCCGCACGAAGAAAAACGCGCCGCGTATGCCGCGGATATCACTTACGGTACGAACAACGAATTCGGTTTCGATTACCTGCGCGACAATATGGTATACCAGACCAGCGAAAAAGTGCAGCGCGGATTGAATTTTGCCATTGTCGACGAGGTCGATTCCATCTTGATCGACGAGGCACGTACGCCGCTGATCATTTCCGGTCAGGCCGACGACAGCACAGAGTTATACCAGAGCGTAGACGCAATTATTCCCCATCTGACGCGGCAGGACAAGGAAGACAGCGAAGGTGATTACTGGGTGGATGAGAAAGCGCATACCGTGCTGCTCTCCGAGCGGGGGCACGAACGCGCCGAACAGCTGCTGACCGAAGCGGGATTGTTGCCTGCCGGATCGAGCCTCTACGAAGCTGCGAATATCGCGCTCATCCACCACGTCTACGCCGGCCTGCGCGCGCACGTGCTCTATCATCGCGACCAGCATTATGTGGTGCAGAACGACGAAATTGTGATCGTGGACGAATTCACCGGGCGTCTGATGTCGGGTCGGCGCTGGTCCGAGGGGCTGCATCAGGCGGTAGAAGCCAAGGAAGCCGTGGCTATCCAGAAGGAAAACCAGACTCTGGCGTCGATCACGTTCCAGAACTATTTCCGCATGTTCGGAAAACTGGGTGGCATGACGGGTACGGCCGATACCGAAGCCTATGAGTTCCAGCAGATTTACGGACTTGAAACCGTGGTGATCCCTACACACCGTCCGATGATCAGGATAGACCGGATGGATCAGGTGTTTCGCACGGCACGCGAGAAGTATCAGGCGATCATTGCCGACATCGCCGACTGTTACCAGCGTGGCCAGCCCGTGTTGGTAGGCACGACTTCGATAGAAAGCAACGAATATCTGTCCGGCTTGCTCAAGAAGGCCAAACTGCCGCATGAAGTGCTCAATGCGAAACAGCATGCGCGCGAGGCGGAGATCATCGCGCAGGCTGGGCAGTTGCGAGCGATCACTATCGCGACCAATATGGCGGGGCGGGGCACGGACATCGTGCTGGGCGGCAGCATAGAGCGCGAGCTGGACGCATTGCGCGCCGACGAGACCTTGTCGGGCGCGGCAAGGGAGGCGCAGGCCGCCGCCATGAAGACCAAATGGCAGGGCCTGCACGAGGCGGTGCTGGCGGTGGGCGGCCTGCATATTATCGGTACCGAGCGGCATGAATCGCGGCGCGTTGACAATCAGTTGCGCGGTCGATCCGGCCGTCAGGGCGACGCCGGATCAAGCCGTTTTTATCTGTCGCTCGAAGATCCGCTATTGCGTATTTTCGCCTCAGACCGCGTCGGCGCCATCATGGACAAGCTGAAAATGCCGGAAGGCGAGGCTATCGAGCATCCGTGGGTCACGCGCGCGATCGAGAACGCGCAGCGCAAGGTTGAGGCGCGTAACTTCGACATGCGCAAGCAGTTGCTCGAATACGATGATGTGTCCAATGACCAGCGCAAGGTGATTTACCAGCAGCGCAACGAGTTGCTCGAAACTGACGATGTGTCCGAGACTATTGCGGCGATGCGTGCGGATGTACTGCACAGTCTCATTATCGAACATGCGCCCCCCGGCAGCATGGTCGAGCAATGGAATATCGCGGCGCTTGAACGCGTGCTATCGGCCGAGTTTCAGCTGAGTCTGCCGCTGACGCTATGGCTGGAGGAAGACAGCAAGTTCGACGAAACGGCATTGCACGAGCGTATAGTCGTGGCGGCCGACGCAGCCTACGCCGCCAAGGTCGAAATGGTCGGCGCGGCGGGCATGCATCAGTTCGAACGTGCAGTCATGCTGCAGAATATCGACACCAATTGGCGCGAGCATTTGGCGGCGCTGGATCACCTGCGTCAGGGCATACATTTGCGTGGTTATGCGCAAAAAAATCCCAAGCAGGAATACAAACGCGAAGCGTTCGACCTGTTTTCGGCCATGTTGGAGACCATCAAGCGTGAAGTGACCGAAGTCTCGCTCGCCGTGCAACTGCATTCCGAGAGTGACATCGATGAGGCGATAGACCTGCCGTCGACGCTGGCGAACATCGAATACCACCACGCCGGTTACGACGAAGTGCTGGCGGGTGTCGATACCCCGCTCACCATCGCCGAATCATCCGATCAAACCTACAGGAATATCGGCCGCAACGATCCTTGCCCTTGCGGCTCTGGTAAGAAATTCAAATATTGCCACGGCAAGCTGAGTTAGGCCGCCTGTTTCCTTTACCGATCTTTTACTGATCAAGTTTGACAGGTTCCCAGAATGAAACGTAATGTAGCGTCACCGAAACTGAATCGCGAAACGGCCAAATTAGTCCGCCTTGCGCTGGCGTTGCACGCTTCGGGCAGCCAGATTGAGAGCCAGACGTGGCAGGCGCAATTGGGCGCGGTGATCGCCGCGCTGTTCCAGAAGAAGCAAAATGAAATTTTGGAACAAGCGCTGGATTATCTCTGGATCGAGAATCCGCCGGCTTGCGATATGCTGGCGGAGCTCATCGAAGGCCATGCCGAGAGTCTGACCGAAGATGCGGGCACGAACGCCGTGCTGATCGCTATTCCTCTGCTCGCATGGTCGCGCTACGCGATATCGGCGGGGCGGCTCAACAAACAGCGGCTTGGCGAATTGCGCGAAAGAATGAAGGCCGATCTGCTGGCCAGTGGCGCTCGCCTGGCGCTCGCCGATGTACTCTACAGCCCGGATCAGTTGCCGCGCGGCTTTATCGAAACCCGCTCATTGTTGCAACAATTAGCGCAATGCGCCGCGGATGAACGCGATTTGTATCTCGAAAGCGCCGAGCTGGTCGCCGCGGGTGAATTCGTCGCTGATGTGCGCTATATTTTCGCCGCCGTGGTCGTCGATAAAGGCGCGCCGCTGTTTCGTTGGCAGCAAGTCGAGACGACGCAGCAGGAGGTGTTGCAGACCTGGCAGTTGCACACCAAGGCTATCTTCGCCGCGATTCTCCCCGGTTGCCATTTTCATGCGTTGTTGCCGAACGCCTTTTTTAGTGCGTGGCGGAAGCTGGAACTGGAAGCTCGGGTATTTTCGCTGCGCGCCGCCGTCAGTTACTTGTGTGAAATGCTTGATCTCCAACCGGCCGATATACGTGCCGTCATCGCGCCGTTTTCCGACCAGACGTTGGAGGAATACCGAATCGGTTTCAGTCAGCTGCGTGCGCCCCAGATACTGCACGGAGTGGTCTGGCCACTGATCGGCGAGGAAACCGAAGAAACCGACATCGTCGCGCAAATCGAGCGCGAATTGACCGATCTGAGTAAGGTTCAGGTGCTGCGAACCAGCATGCCGATGGAATATTGCGACGATTGCGGCACGCCGTTGTTCCCCAATGCGGAAGGCGAAATGGTACATCCGGAAATGCCGGAATCCGAGGATACGGTGCCCCAACTGCACTGACGGGGCGCGCGTTCAGAGCCGGATGCTGCGCCCACCGTCGACATTGATGACCTGGCCGGTAACATAACCGGCCTCGGCGATCAGGTAATGGACGGCCCCGGCAATATCGGCGGGGTCGCCTGCGTGTTTGAGCAAGGTGTGCGAAATAATCCTCTGCCGCGACACCTCGTCGAGTTCGCTATGATCTTCGGGCCAGATGATCGCGCCCGGCGCGACGGCATTGACCCTGACCTCCGGCCCCAGCTCGCGCGCCAGAGAACGCGTAAGACCGACCAACCCGGCTTTTGCGATGCTGTAGACGACATAGTTTTTCATCGGACGTTCGGCGTGGATGTCGGTAATATTGACGATGCAGCCGTGCCTGTGGCGCAATTCCTGCGCGGCGGCTTGGGCCAGAAACAGGGGGGCTTTCAGGTTGGTGCCGATCAGGTCCAGCCAGTTGCTCTCGGTGATCGACCCGACCGGGGAAGTATAGAAGCTCGATGCGTTGTTGACCAGAGCATCAAGCCGGCCAAAACTGGCGAGTGTCGTCTGGATGATATTGGGAAAGCTGTCGCAATCGATCAGATCGGCTTGTATCAGGGTGACCGAGCCGGGACGCAGCCGGTTGAGTTCGGCCTGTAGCACGCGCGCTTCGCCGGCGGCGGAGCGGTAGTGGATCATCAGGTTGGCTCCCGCCGCATGGAGGCGTCGGCCGATGGCAGCGCCCACTCTTTTGGCCCCGCCGGTAATTAAAACTGTTTTGCCTTGCATCCGCTTTCCTTTATGCTCAATTTACCATGCGTACTACTATGCCGCCTTTGCCTGAACCCAGCCCCGCAGCAATCGCAATCAGCGAGCAGCTCACCGAACTGATCGCAAGCGACATGGAAATGCAGGGCTGGATGGATTTTTCGCGTTATATGACCATGGCGCTTTATACGCCCGGTTTGGGATATTATAGCGCGGGCGCGATCAAATTCGGCACGGACGGTGATTTCGTAACCGCGCCTGAAGTATCGCCCTTATTCGGCCATAGCCTAGCACAACAGATCGCCCAGGTGTTGGAGATCAGCGGCGGCGACGTATTGGAGCTGGGCGCCGGTAGCGGCCGCCTGGCGTGCGATGTGCTGACCGAGTTGCAGCATCTGGACTGCCTGCCGCAGCATTATTTCATTCTTGAAGTGAGCGCTGACTTGCGTGCGCGCCAGCAGCGTCTGATCGCCGGTTCGTTGCCCGAACTGGCCGCGCGCCTGATCTGGCTCGATGAGCTGCCCGCGACGTTTATCGGATGCATCATCGCCAACGAGGTGCTTGATGCGGTGCCGACCGAGGTGTTGCGCTGGGCGGAAAACGATATTTATCAGCGCGGCGTGAGCTGGGACGGGCGCCGGTTCGACTGGCGCGAGAGAGAACTGCCGCAAGGGCCGTTGCGCGAGCTCGCGGCGGCGATCAGTGTGCCGCCGGACTATGTCAGCGAAATCAATCCTGCCGCCCGGAATCTGGTCAGGACGCTGGCGCAAAACCTGAAGGTCGGCGCCATGATCATGATCGATTACGGCTTCGGTGAGCGCGAATATTACCATCCGCAGCGCGCGCAGGGTACGCTCATGTGCCATTATCGCCAGCACGCGCACGGCGACCCGTTTTACTTGCCGGGGCTCCAGGATATCACCGCGCACGTCGACTTTAGCGCAATGGCCCTGGCGGGAATCGAGGCAGGCCTGAGCCTGGCTGGTTACACTAGCCAGGCTCAGTTCCTGATCAACTGCGGTATCACCGGATTGCTGGCGCGCACGCCCGCGGCGGAGACGGCAAGTTATCTGCCGCAGGTGGCGGCAGCCCAGAAGTTGCTGAGCCCAGCCGAGATGGGCGAGCTGTTTAAAGTGCTCGCCTGGACGCGCGGTATCGAGGTTGCGCTGCTGGGATTCGCGCAGAACGATCAACGGCGCCGGCTATGAGGACGCGGATAATTTATGCGGTGCTCTTGTTGTTGGCGACGCCTTATACGTTGCTCCACCTGTTTGTGCGCGGCTGGCGGCAACGCGACTATTGGCGCAATGTAGGCGAACGTTTCGGCTACTACCGGCAAGCGGGCGAGCAGCCGATCATCTGGCTGCATGCCGTATCGGTCGGCGAGACCCGCGCCGCCGCGCCGCTGATCCGGGCATTGTTGGCACGCTACCCAGAGCACCGGATACTGTTGACTCATACCACGCCTACCGGTCGCTCTGCCAGCGAGCAGTTATTCGGCGACTTGGTGTGGCGAGTGTATCTGCCCTATGATTACGCTTTCGCGGTGCGGCGATTTGTGCGCCACTTCCGTCCGGTGCTGGGCATGCTGATGGAAACCGAAATCTGGCCGAATCTAATCGCCGAGTGTCGTCGCGAGCAGGTGCCGGTGATGCTCGTCAATGCGCGCCTATCCCACCGTTCGGCACGCCGTTACCGGTGGCTGGGCGGATTGATCAGGCAGAGCCTGGTCGCTTTGTCGGTCATCGCCGCGCAAACCGAGGCCGATGCCCTGCGTCTGCAAAGTCTGGGCGGCGAGCGCATCAGCATTATCGGCAATTTGAAATTCGATACGGTGCCGCCGCCCGAACAGTTGGAATTGGGGCGGCTCTGGCGCGCCGAAATAGGTCTGCCGCGCCCGGTCTGGCTTGCCGCAAGCACGCGCGAGGGCGAAGAAGCGCTGATACTGGAGGCGTGGCGGCAGATTCCGCTCGGTAACGCGTTGCTGATCATTGTACCGCGTCATCCGCAACGCTTCGACGAGGTCGCCGCAGCGCTGCGAGAGCACGGCATTCGTTTTCAGCGTCGCAGTGACGACGAGCCGGTAGGCAGCGCGACGCAGGTCTGGCTGGGCGACAGCATGGGCGAACTGTATGCGTATTACCGCGCCGCAGACCTGGCAGTGATAGGCGGTAGCCTGTTGCCGCTGGGGGGACAGAATCCGATCGAAGCGACTGCAGTCGGTTGTCCGGTGGTGATGGGGCCTCATATGTGGAATTTTGCCGAGGTCAGTCGAGCCGCGGTGGCCGCTGGCGCCGCGGCACAGATGGAGGCGGTGAACGAGTTGGGGCAGGTAGTAACCGGGCTGCTTGGCGATGCGCCGCGTCGAGCCGCTATGAGCGCGGCGGGGATAACATTCAGTCGCTTGCATCAGGGCGCAACCGGGCGCCTGCTGGCACTGGTCGCGCCTTATCTGGACAATTCAGGCACGCTCGACGGCTGAACGGCGCGCGACACAGGTGGGTATCAGCGGTTCTTCAAATTCTGATGCTCCGGTCGGTGCGGCAGCTATCGCTGCGGCATCACCGGCGACAGAGGGCGTCTAGTTTGCCGCTGGTGTCGCCAAATCTGCCGTTTTTGCAATGGCTACGCCGTGCAGATCCGGCAGAAATACCGCAAGCAGGCCGATCAGAGGCAGGAACGAACAAATTTTGTAGATTTCGACGATGCCCCAGTGGTCGGCAGCTTGTCCAAGCACTGCTGCGCCGATCCCGGCCAGACCGAAAGCAAGACCGAAGAACAGGCCGGAAATCATGCCAATCTTGCCTGGAATGAGCTCCTGCGCGTAGACCACCATGGCGGGGAACGCAGACGCCAGCATGAATCCTATAATGACAGTCAGCGGCACCGACGCCTGTAATCCGACATAAGGCAACGCGAGTGCAAACGGTGCGATGCCGAGGATAGACACCCAGATTACGCGTTTGCGACCTATGCGGTCGCCGATAGGGCCGCCGAGCATGGTGCCGAGCGCCACTGCGCCGAGAAAGTAAAACAGGTGATATTGCGCGAGCTGGGTGCTGATGCCGTACTGATGCATCAGATAGAAAATCAGAAAACTGTTGATGCTCGTCAGATAAAAGAATTTGGAAAACATCAGCGAGACCAGTAGCGCCAGCGTGGAGACAACCCGACCCTGCGGCACAGGCGATACGGCAGCTGTAACGACCTTCTTCGGCTGCCGGTTTTGCTGTTGGTACCAGCGCCCCACGCCGGTGAGGATGATCATGGCCAGCAGCGCGACCAGTGACACCCAGGCGATGCTGCGCTGGCCGTTCGGCAATATCAGCCATGCGGCGACCAGCGGTCCGGCGGCGGTGCCGAGGTTTCCACCCACCTGGAAGATGGATTGCGCGAGTCCGTGCTTGCCGCCCGATGCCATGCGCGCGATACGCGAAGACTCGGGGTGAAAAACGGATGAGCCTGCGCCGACCAGCGCCGCTGCGACCAGAACAGCGGAAAAACTGTTGGCCATCGCCAGCAGCAGCAGGCCGCTGAAAGTGCTGCTCATGCCGAGCACCAGCGAATAAGGTTGGGGATGGCGATCCGTATAATTGCCGATCATCGGTTGCAGTAACGACGCCGTGACCTGGAAAACCATGGTAATGAGGCCGATCTGGCCGAAATTCAAATGGAATTCGGTTTTGAACAGCGGGTAGATCGCCAGCATGAGCGACTGCATGATGTCGTTGAGAAAATGGGATACGCTGATCGCGCCGAGAATCCCGAAGGCAGTCGTACTTGCGAGCTTGACAGGGGTTACCGGAATGGCCGAGTTTGCAGTTGGTTTTTTCACGAGTGGGATTGTAGCATTGAGTAAGCCAATTTGTCAGCGGACGGTGCGGTTTTGGCGCCGACAAAGCACTGATGCGGGTTTGGTTTTACGGTAGACAGCGCATACCGGCGGCTGATGGGTAACACGTCAATCGAGCGTTTTATCTGAGTTGGTTACAGATTATATAATAAATGGCCGCTGTCTGGTTTTTTGACGTTTTCATACTTGATTACCATCGATGTGATTCCCATTATGGCCGATAATCTCGTTCTGGCGCATGACGGCTTCGACGCCGGTTTTACCAATGCAGTATGATAGTGTCGATGCGATGTGGCCATGGTTGTTTCAGGCGCGGTGTTTGAATTCGGGAAGGAACGGCAGTCTATGGGGCTAGAAATACCAGCGGCACAGCGCGCATCGCGTTCGCGCGTCGTCACGGCGGCGTTGCTCGCCGCGGCTCTGTGGGCGGTGGGCGGCCCGGCTCGCGCGGCGCCCCCGCCCTTGCCATCCACGTTCTATATTACGATAGGCAATGCCTTGCTGTGTCTGGATCAGCTCGACATCAATTACTTTTACCGCTACCTCGGCGATGCGCTGGGACCGCCCTATAAACACGAAGACGGGGCGTACTGGTTCAAGACCAAGGTCATGCTGTGGAAGGTGCCGGTGTCGGAAATAGCGCTGAGCGATGGCCACGGCACCATGCTGTTTCTGGAGGCCGTCGCCGAAGTTACGCCGGAGAAGCTGGAGCAGGCCGTCGCAGCGGAAGCCGGGATACATCATGTCGCGGCGGATGCAGGGGCCTATCCGCGCCGAGTATCGAATACCGGCAGCGAGATTATTTATTTTCACAAAAAAGCCAAGATTTACTGCGGGAAATCCGAGTACTTGCTGCCGCATACCCAGTGACGGCGAGGCTCGCATGCGGGAGCAGCCCCGCTATTATGAACGAATCAGTTGTAGACCGTCCGGGCAATCCCCGCGCCGAGCAGTGCAGCGAATTGCTCCGGTGCCAGCGGGCGGCTGAATAGATAGCCTTGCCCTTCCTCGCAATGCTGGCCCTTTAAATAAGCCAGCTGTACATGCTTCTCTACGCCCTCGGCGATGACTTTCTGCTTCAGGCTGTTGCCCATGGCGATGACGGCGCTGACGATAATGCCGTTTCCCGTAGCCGTGGCGATATCCTGGACGAAGGACTGGTCTATTTTCAGAATATCGATAGGAAACTGATGCAGATAACTCAGGCTGGAGTATCCGGTGCCAAAATCGTCTATCGCCAATTGCACGCCCATGTTTTTGAGCTGTTGCAATACTTTGGTACTGCACCCAACGTCGCGCATCAGCACGCTCTCGGTAATCTCCAGTTGCAGGCAGCTTGCCAGAAGCCCGGTTTCCGCCAGGATAGCGCGGACCTCGTCGACAAAATCCTTGCGCCGGAATTCGAGCGCAGAGATATTGACGGCGATGGAACCGGGGGTTAATCCTTCGTCCTTCCAGCGTTTGGCCTGCTTGCAGGCTTCGCGCAGCACCCAGCGGCCGATAGAGACGATCAGGCCGCAATCTTCGGCGATAGCGATGAAACGGTCCGGCAGCATCAGCCCGGATTGCGGGTGGTTCCAGCGCAACAATGCTTCGGCACCGGTAATCTCGCCCGTTTTCAGATTGACCTTGGGCTGGTAATGCAAGATCAGTTCATGCCGTTCCAGCGCACGGCGCAAATGGCTTTCTATGGCCTGCCGCTCGACGGCATGAGTATTCATGTCGTTTTTGAAAAACTGGTAATTGTTGCGGCCTTTCTCCTTGGCCTGATACATGGCGGTGTCCGCATTTTTGATCAGGGATTCAGCCGTTTTGGCGTCGGCGGGATAGGCGCTGATCCCTATGCTGGTTGTGACATGCAGTTCATGGCCGTCGACAGAATGCGGCTGCGCCAAGGTAACCAGGATCTTGTCGGCGGTCAGGGCGGCATATTCCACATTGTTGCCTTCCGACAGCAGGATGACGAATTCATCACCGCCCTGACGGCTGACGGTGTCGTACCCGCGCACACAAGCGCGCAGACGTTGCGCCACCGATTGCAGCAGTTTGTCGCCGATGGCGTGCCCGAGTGAGTCGTTGATGTGCTTGAAGTTATCCAGGTCGAGAAATAATACCGCGAGCTGGGTGCCGCTACGCTCGGCCTGAATGATGGCCTGCGCGATACGATCATTGAGGAGCACGCGGTTGGGCAGATTAGTCAAAAAATCGTGCTGCGCGAGGTGCGTCATTTTTGCGGCCATCGCCTTTGCGGCCGAAATGTCGTGGAATACGATCACAGCACCCCGGATATGTCCGCCCGAGTCGTGGATGGGTGCGGCAGAGTCTTCGATCGCCGCTTCACTGCCGTCGCGCCGCAGGAGCAGGGAGCCCGGGGTCAACGATATGGGTTCGTTTTGCTGCAATACCAGCTCAACCGGATTGGCCTTGTGTTGGCGTGTGCCGTTCTGGATGAGGGGCATTATTTCTCCTATTGAGCGACCGCGCGCTTCCGCGCGTGGCCAACCGGTCATGGCTTCGGCAGCTGCGTTCAAATAATCGACATTGCCGGCCATATCGGTGCCGATTACCGCATCGCTGATCGAGTTAAGGGTTATTTCGGCACGGGCTTTCTCGATGAACATGCTTTCTTCGACGGCCTTGCGCTGGATGATGTTGCGTAGCGACTGCGGCACCAGATAACTGCTGAAATGGCCTTTGGACAGATAGCCTTGCGAGCCGCGCGCGACGGCTTCGATAGCGAGCGGTTCGTCCTCAGCCGCGCTGAGCGTCATGATGGGAATGTGCGGCACGGACGCGTACAGTTGATCGAAAGTTGCAATGCCTGCACTGTCAGCTAAGGTCAAATCGGTCAAAACGATATCAACGTCGCCCTTTTGCAGGCGCGACAGCCCATCGTCGAGGCGCGTGAGGTGTTCGATTTCAAACGGCCCGTCTTTGACCCGGGCGAGCGCATTTCGCAGCATTTCGGCATCGCTCGTATCAGAGCTGAGAATGAGGACTCGATTTGTCATAGCGCTATCAATCTTTGGAAAGAACTGCTCTTTATTCTTTATGTAAACATCACCGGTCTTATCGACGAAATAATCGTCAGAGCTGCCGGGGTTGTTTTGCGAATACCCTGCGCCCTACCTGCCATATCAGCCAGCCGCGCTGTAGCCATTTGCGGGTCCGCTTCAGGCGCAGCGTCGCGATAAGGACCGATGCGCCGAGCAGCAAGACGGGCTGGCGCCTGACATAAGTCAGGATGGAGATGGCGTGATCGACCAGTTGCAAAGGGGCTTGCCACAGTTTCAGCTCGCGGGCCAGGTCAGCACGCTGAAGAGCGGCGCGCGCGATCAGCAGTTGACGGCGTTCTGCGAGCTGGGCCGATTTGCGCTTCATGGGCGTGTGTTCAGTTGTTGGTGATCTTTGGCCAGTTCAGCCATGCTGGCGCTGAACAATCTCGGCCGATTTGTCCGCTGGCGCGCTGCGCGCGTCCAGGATATGGCCCCTGCGGCGAGAAACAGCACGGTGAGCCCAGTTAATACGGACAGCCGGTAACTGCTCCAGAAGGCTGCAACGATCAGTACAGTCGTCAGTATTACGCCTATGCCCAGGCAGAATAGCGCGACGAGCATGGTTACCAGTAACGAGATCAGGCGTTCCCATTCGTCCTCCAGGTCGGTCGACAGGAAATCGAGTCGGGTATGGGAAATCGCTACCAGGCTTGCGGCAAGCCCCCTCAAGGACTCGAACAGGCCTTTTTTCTCCGGGGGGATCTCGTCACTCATGGGCGCTAGCGGCGGCGAGCAAGAAAACCGATAATCAGCCCTAGCCCGGCGGCGATACCGAGCGCCTGCCAGGGGTTTTCGTGAACATAGGTATCGGAGGCCTCGGCCAGCACTCGGCCACGCGCTCTGAGTGCGGCGTCTATGTCGGCGATTTTGCCCTGGGCGATGGCGATGGATGCTTCCGCTTTGCTGCGTACGGCGGCCATCGCCTCGCCGCCCTGGTTGGCCGATGCTTTGATCAACGCTTCGGCATCGTGCATGGCGGCTTTGAGGTGGGCGATCAATTCATCGGTTGAGGCGCCGACGGTCGGTGTGTGTTCGGCAAGATGTTTGGTGGGCATGGTCGTTTGCTCCCTGATGTGTGGTGATGAGCATGTAGGCTTCTTCGTGGGAAGTCAAGTGCAAGTTGTTGAGCCTTAGGTCAGCCGGCTTCGTCTGACGGATCGTTCACAGCGAGCGGCCGCTGATCACTCTGACCAAGATCAAAATGATGGCGATAACCAGCAATAAATGGATGAAGCCGCCCAACGTATAAGACGTGACCAGCCCCAATAACCATAAAACGATAAGCACGACAGCAATAGTATAAAGCATGATACTCTCCTTGTGACGGGCCATGTCGGCCCGGTTCGTTGTTTTTGCATCGTGGGTAAACGCTGTCTTGTGCCATGTCAACAACGCGGGCACGGATACGGATTGAGACCTGCCCTTAAACCCTGTTCGGAGCGACTGGCGCGAAGTTGCGCTATGTCGAAACGTGTTCACCCCGATGCAGCTTCCATTGTTGCTCCAGATAGCGTGCGTCTTCTTCGGAGCGCGGTTTGACGGCCAGCAGGATTCCGCCTTCCCTGATGCCGGCCTCGTAATGTTTGACACGCTCCTCTGGAATTCCCCAGCCTACGAGCGCGCCGATGAGGCCGCCCGTCACGCCGCCAGCCCCGGCTCCGGCAATCGCCGCCGCGAGCGGGCCGGCGATGATCAGTCCGAGTCCGGGGAGTACGAGCGAAGTTCCCATTGCTGCGATCGCCGCCGCTATCGCGCCTATTACGCCGCCGACCCCGGCACCGACGCCCGCGCCCTCGGCGGCTTTGGTTCCCAGTTCGGTCTCTACTGCGTGAACCTGGGAAAAGTGCCGCTGCCGGGTGTCGTCGCTCATGACCAGATTTACGTCGTGCGCGTGGTAACCGCGTTCCGCGACGGCCTGATAGGCGCGCTCGGCGCTGTCGCGATCTCTGAACAAGCCGGTCAGCAATCGGCCTCCATTGTCTGATGTCGTTGTTTGGCTCATTGCTTATCCTTTCGATATTGCATGAAGAAACCCGTCATCTGCCGCGTTATGGGCAAATGGCTCAGGGCTTCACTGGTTTTTTGAGAATTTCCCGGGCGTCGCCGACTATTTTTTCGGCTTTGCCTTCGATTTGCTTTTTCAGCCCCTTAGCTTGCTGCTCTTTGTTGTCGGTTAGCTGTCCGCCGGTTTCCTGTAACTTGCCGGCAATGTCCTTGGCTGTGCCATCGATCTGGTTTTTATTCATAATCACTTCTCCTTTGAGTTACGCAAAATTTGCTATTAAATTCCATCCGCATCCATTGCGGACAGTTGAAGAATATGGATTTTATTACCGTTGATCTGTACGATTTCGCACATTGGTAGGGATATGCTGTCGTTGTGAAACCAAGGAGCGCGGGATGGGGGATGGGGATGATGGGCAACGTTCCGCCGCGCGACGCGGTCTAGTCGCCCAGCATTTCGGCGATAATGCGCATGCTGCCGGTTTGTTCGGCGATGACTTTGACGATAACAATAATCGGAATGCCCAACAGCATTCCCCATATTCCCCATAGCCAGCCCCAGAACAGCAGGACGATAAACACCGCAGCCGCGTTCATCTTGGCGATGCGCCCTGTCATCCAGGTCGTCACAAAAGTACCCACCAGGGTAGCGATGATCAGTGTCGATGCCGATACCAGCAACATGCTTGAAAACGATTCGAATTGCATGAATGCCGTAATGCCGGTAGCCAGTGAAATGAGCAGCGGTCCAAAATAGGGAATGATATGCAAAAATCCGCTGGCGACGGCCCAGGCTCCGGCATTTTCGAGCCCTATCCAGCGGAACGCCACCCACATCAGCAAAGCCACCAGTGTGTTGGTAACTAGCAGCATGAACATATAGCTCTGGATCGATTTATTGATATCGCTTAAAATATGAACCGCGATTTCCTTGCGAACCAGCGAGGGGCCGGTTAATTTGATAAGTTTGCGTTTGAAAGTGTTGCCCGACAGCAACAGAAAAAAAACCAGGAAAAGCACCATTACCGTTTCGCCGACAAAACCCAATGCCCCCACGGAGCCCGCCAGTATCCATCGGGGAAGATCAAAGGGGGGCGGTGCGTTCACGGGAGCTGGTTTTCTCCTGGCACTGGATGCGCTGCTGGCCGTCTGTCCGGCAGCTTTTTCGATTTCCGTTGCAGCCGCCTGCATTTTTTGCAGGGTGGCGCGTTGTCCATCCAGGGTTCTGTTGACGACCTGAGACAGTTGATGGGTTGCGGCGGGGAGGTGTTCGACGATCGATTCGAATTCGCCGCGCAGAGAATAAACGCCTTGACCGATGCCGAAGACCAGGGCCGCCATCAATATGGTGGTGCCGATCAGTCGAGGAATATAGATGCGCTCCATCCACACCACCAGAGGATTGAGCGTATAAGAAATAAAAATGCCCAGTACCAGGGGAATTAAAAACGACTGCGCCCATTGCAGCACAAATATGCTAGCGATGGTGGCGAGTATCGTCAGGCTGGCGTTACGTACGCCGACGATAGTATCCGGCGCGGGCCGAGGCGGTTTGCCGGCGAGGGTGTCTAGCAGTGGCGCTGCAAAATCTTCGCCGCCGCCCGCCGCCTCGGCAGTCGGTAAGGGGTCATCGACGGGGTTGACCGTCATAGCAGATGGCCGGTCCCGAACAGGCCTATCAACCCTATTATAATCAGGTAGATGGCGACAATGAAATTGAGCAGGCGCGGCATTACGAGAATGAGGATGCCGGCAATGAGCGCGACTAGGGGGGCTAGCGATAAATGGATATTCATGAGATACCTTTGGTTGTATATTGTAATCGATGGGTAGCGGACAAGTAGGCGGAACTTGGCCCCCGCAAGCATCGCCGGGCTTTGCCAGCATGATTCGGGCGCGGTGGTCGGCGTTATCCGAAACAGGCATTAGCAGTGCTGCGCATCTCTGACCATAGTGTAACCGGTTTTTACGGACGGAAGCTACTGTCCGTTTCGATATTGCGCGAGACCGATTCGCCGTGTTATTAAAATTGAATGGCAATCTGGTGTCCGTGGGTAGCCTGGTTGTGGCATTTTCTGCTAATTGGCGCTGGAAAACCCGTCAGGCCTTCGGTGGATGCAGATAAAAAGAAAGGCTGTTTTCGTGAATTGTGTTGGTGGCTCACTTGGTGAGCCTGTTGGCGTGGATACTGGGTGGCATAGCGTAAAAGCGCCGTACCTTACCAGGAGCCGGAAATGAGAAAGCCTGAATTGAAACGAATCACTGCTGCGTTACGCCAACTGACACCCGTGCAGCGCAAGATTGTGGCGCTGGAATTGGCATCGTTGGATGCGCAGCCTGCATCTGTCACGATAGCCGAAAGTCGCTTTGCCGTTAAGGCAACGTGCCCACATTGTGAATCCGAGCGGACGATACGGCACGGACACGCCAATGGATTGCAACGTTATCGCTGTCGGGTGTGCGGCAAGACGTTTAGTGCCTTGACCGGCACGCCTTTGTCTGGCTTGCACAAGCGCGGCTGGTGGCTCGGTCAGGCCGAGGCGCTACGGGACGGTTTGACGCTGCACCAGGTGGCAGATACACTGAACATTCACGTCAGCACAGCGCACCGCTGGCGTCATCGGTTTCTGACGCTGCCCAAGGCCATCCAGCCGCGAGCGCTGACCGGCATAGCCGAAGCCGACGAAACGATGTTTTTGCTGTCGTTCAAAGGGAAGCGGAATGGCTTGGATCGAAAAGCACGCAAACGCGGCGGCAAGGCCGCCAAGCGGGGGCTTTCGCAGGAACAGGTGCCAGTGCTGGTCGCACGGGATCGGTCAGGCGTGACGATGGATTGCGTGTTGCAGGCCATGGATACGCCATCCATGTATGCGGCGCTGAAACCGTTCTTGACGGAGGACGTCGTGCTCTGCACCGACGGTAGCCTTGCACTGGCTGGCGCAGCACGTCAGTTGGGCGTGGAGCACCATGCCGTGAAGCTGTCGGCAGGCATCCGCGTCGACGGAGCCTGGCATGTGCAGAACGTCAATGCATATCACAGTCGCCTCAAAGCCTGGGTCAGCAAGTTTCGTGGCGTGGCCACCTGCTACCTGGAAAACTACTTGGGATGGTTCCGCGCACTCGACCGTGAACATGGCAATGGCCCGAAACCCGCGCAGTGGCTAGCCTTGGCGCTCGGCGGAGTGGTTTAACAACATGATTTGCGAAAACAGCCTACATTTAATTTCCACAGTTCAAATTCAGATCAAATTGGAGAAATCATGAAAACCAGATATTCGCTAGGTGCGTTTTTTTGTATGGTTGCGACCTTGTCATGGGGCGGCATGTTCCCGATCATGACTTCTGCATTAAAGCATATTGATCCTTTTAATTTCACCGCCATGCGGTATTTGATCGCCGGCCTGGCGTTCCTGGTGGTGCTGTTATTCAAAGAAGGACCGCAGGCTCTTAATTTGAAAGGCGAGCGCGTGGGTTTGGCCTGGTTCCTGGGCACGGCCGGTTTTGCCGGGTTCGGCTTTTTGGTGTTTCTCGGGCAACAATTAGCCGGACCGACCGGAGCGCTCTCGGCTTCGATCGTGATGGCGACGATGCCCATGCTGGGTTTGCTAGTAGGCTGGATTGTAAAGGGCGCAAAACCCCCGATATTAACGTTGGGTTTTATCCTGCTGTCGTTCACGGGCGTCATTTTGGTTATTACCAATGGCAACATTGGCGCACTGCTGTCCAGACCACAAAGTTTCGCCGCGTATGCCCCATTGTTGCTCGGCGCATTGT
This sequence comes from Sulfuriferula sp., assembly GCA_027311185.1. Lineage (GTDB taxonomy): Bacteria > Pseudomonadota > Gammaproteobacteria > Burkholderiales > Sulfuriferulaceae > Sulfuriferula. Next base: position 2,294 of record DAICZK010000001.1, on the reverse strand, counting down.
GCTGGGTCGTTTATACCATAGGCGCAAGCTATTTTCCGACTTGGTCCGCATACCGCTACACCACCATTACAACCATGCTCGGCCTGATCAGTATTTTTGCGATTGATTTTATATTGACGATGCTAGGATATATTTCCGTACCTACCGTTTCCGATGTGATCATCGTCACGCCGCATCTGCTTTATATGGCGTTGGTCGCGGGGTTGATCGGCGTGCTGAGCTGGAATATGGGCAACAAAATCATCACTCCCTTGAACGGCGTTCTTTTCATGGATATCGTGCCTGTCACTGCATTTACCGTCTCTACGCTAACAGGCATCATACCGTCCGAAATGCAGATTGTCGGGGCGTGTACCACAGGAATTGCGCTTATCTTCAATAATTTGTACCAACGTCAAAGAATGATGCGCATGGCCATGACATCGGCACAGCCTGGTTAAATGATGCTGGCTTTGGAGCTTAAGGAATTTGCCATATCTGGCGGATAATCGGGATGATCGCTTGCATGAGCGGGCTGGTTTCTTCGGTATCGCGGTAAATGAAGTACAAATGGTCGATTTCCAACCCGGGGGACCAGATGACAATCTTTCCCTCGGCTTCGGCTGCAATCGCAATGTCTTCACGCAGTAAGGACAGTCCGATTCCTTGCGCCACCAGATCGCCAAGCAATCGTTCCTGGTCAGCTTCGATGACTACCCGAGGACTTACGTTATGGCGTGCGAACATCTTCGAGGCAATACTTCTGAAAGAACAGTTTACGGGGGTGGAAATCAAAGGGAATGTCACGATATCGTCCCAGCTCGCGTTGGTCAATTGATCCCTCCATTTGATCGGGGCGACGACGCGCAATGAGATGGGAGCTATTTTTATCGCAGTAATATGATCGTGGTCCGTTTTGCCGATAATATAACCAGCCTGAATTTTCCTGTCGACTACGCGACTGATTATATCTCCTGAAATTCCCTGACAAAGTGTCGGTTTGAGTCCGGGATAGTGATTGACCAGAATTGCAAGAAACTCGCCGAGACGCAACATGACGGGATCGGAAATCGTACCCAACTGGAATTCGCCCGTGATTCCGTCATTCCGAAAGTGTTTTGCCTTGACGGAAACATTACTGGCGGCATCCAACGCCTTGTTAGCTTCGAACAACAATGCAGTGCCGGCTGAAGTGAGTACCATGCCTTTCGCTGAGCGATCGAACAATTTTAGCTGAAGCTCCGTTTCAAGCGCCTTGATCTGGGCACTGACTGCGGGCGCACTGAGGAAAAGCAACGCGGAGGCACGAACGAGGCTGCCTTCCCTGGCAACAAACGAAAATGAACGTAGCTGATTTAAATCCATTAATTGGCAATAACTTATGATCAACAAAACGAGAGATGTGATCGAGGCTATCCGGTTTTTATTCCGCAGTCAAGATAACCGCAACCCCAAAAAATCGTTGCCTGAGGAGCCCCCTCAGGTTGGCGATCCAGCGGCAGCATGCGGGCCAACTGTAGCTTACTCTACTTCAATTTCTTGATACCCAACGCTTCGAGCACATATTTCTCGTAAATCGGTTCGGTAGTGCCAGTTTTCATTTTGCGGATGAAATATTTTTCGAACGCGATTTTAGCCAGGTGTACCCATTTGCCTTCTTTGAACAAGTTGACGTTGCGTGGCGGGATTTGCGGCAGGGCGACGAAGGCTGCGCCGGTATCGCCGAAATCGGCGAGGCAGATGGCGTTCCAGGTGGCTTTTTCGACGGGTTCCTTGCCGTCCAGGGCATTGCGGATATTGTGTGCGGCGGCTGTCACCATGCTCTCTATCATGTATCCGGTTTTCGGCGCGCCGGTGGGTACGGGCGTGACTTCGACCGGCGGGATGGCAACGCAGACACCGACCGAGTAGACGTTCTGGAATTTGGGGTTGCGCTGGTACGCATCGATCAGGATGAAGCCGCGCGGATTGGTCAGGCCCTCGATTCCCGCTACTGCGTCTACGCCTTTGAAGGCGGGCAGCATCATGGAATAATCGAACGGCAATTCGTGTTCTTTTTTGACGCCGCCGTTCTCGTCGAGTTCGGTCACGAACATTTTCCCCTCCTCGACCTTGGTGACTTTTGCGTTGCAGATCCATTTGATGTGACGCTCGCGCAGCGCGGATTCGAGCATGCCTTTGGAGTCGCCGACTCCGCCCAGTCCAAGATGGCCGATGTACGGCTCGGCGGTCACGAAAGTCATCGGCACCCGGTCGCGGATTTTGCGGCGGCGCAGATCGGTATCCATGATAAAGGCATATTCATAAGCCGGGCC